>NZ_KB913028.1:1991297-2085243 GCF_000384135.1 Succinispira mobilis DSM 6222 | reverse complement strand
GTATGCACGCCAGTGTGTACGGAGACGACGTTGGGATACCACCCTTAATGTATCGGAATTCTAACTGAAAGAGTAACGACCTTCAGGACAGTGTCAGGCGGGCAGTTTGACTGGGGCGGTCGCCTCCTAAAAAGTAACGGAGGCGCCCAAAGGTTCCCTCAGCGCGGTCAGAAATCGCGCGAAGAGTGTAAAGGCAGAAGGGAGCTTAACTGCAAGACAGACAAGTCGAGCAGGTACGAAAGTAGGGCTTAGTGATCCGGTGGTACCGAGTGGAAGGGCCATCGCTCAACGGATAAAAGCTACCCTGGGGATAACAGGCTAATCTCTCCCAAGAGTCCATATCGACGGGGAGGTTTGGCACCTCGATGTCGGCTCATCACATCCTGGGGCTGTAGTCGGTCCCAAGGGTTGGGCTGTTCGCCCATTAAAGTGGTACGTGAGCTGGGTTCAGAACGTCGTGAGACAGTTCGGTCCCTATCCATCGCGGGCGCAAGAGATTTGAAGGGAACTGCTCCTAGTACGAGAGGACCGGAGTGGACGAACCGCTGGTGTACCAATTGTTCCGCCAGGAGCATAGTTGGGTAGCTACGTTCGGAAAGGATAAACGCTGAAAGCATCTAAGCGTGAAACCAGCCTTAAGATGAGATCTCTCATAGAGTTAATCTAGTAAGACACCTTGGAGATTACGAGGTTGATAGGTTGGATGTGTAAGTAGAGTAATCTATTGAGCTGACCAATACTAATATGTCGAGGGCTTGACTTAAACAAGAAGTACCATATCTCGTGGTAAAAAAATTAATCTGTGAAGTTTTGAGGGAGTTTACCAATTGGAAATTCACCTCGATAATCTGGTGGCGATAGCTAAGAGGATACACCTGTTCCCATACCGAACACAGTAGTTAAGCTCTTATACGTCGAAAGTACTTGGCTGGAGACGGCCTGGTAGGATAGATAGTTGCCAGTTACTTAAGCTCTGCACTTTGTGTAGAGCTTTTTTGTTTGCAAAAAATACGTGTATACAGTACTTTTTTACAGAAAATCTTGCATTGGTGTTTACAATTTGGTAAAATTACTACAGTTTTATAAAAGAAAATAAACTTATTTTTTAGTAAAGTATGGACAAAGTACTTTGGTGAAGAAAAATAACAAAGGAAGGGGAATTTTAATGGAACTGTTTAACACAATATTGGGAAAAATTAGTGACATCGTTTGGGGACCACCATTATTAGTTTTCTTGGTTGGCACGGGTATCTATATTTCTTTTAAAATTTCTTTTCTGCAATTTAGTCTGT
The DNA here is from genome assembly GCF_000384135.1 of Succinispira mobilis DSM 6222. Taxonomy (NCBI): domain Bacteria; kingdom Bacillati; phylum Bacillota; class Negativicutes; order Acidaminococcales; family Acidaminococcaceae; genus Succinispira; species Succinispira mobilis. The sequence continues at coordinate 2,083,951 of NZ_KB913028.1, read as the reverse complement.
TGCCTTATGCTTTGAAGTTGGCATTTTCTAAATCTGAACCAGCTGAGAAGGAAGAGGGCAAAACAGAAAATGAAGGTGATGTTTCGCATTTCCAAGCCCTAATGACTGCTTTGGCTGCAACTATCGGCACTGGGAATATTGCTGGCGTAGCGACAGCTATAGTTGCTGGTGGTCCTGGAGCAGTAATTTGGATGCAAGTTACTGCAATTTTTGGGATGGCCACAAAATATGCGGAAGCGATTTTGGCGGTTAAATATCGTGAAAAAGATTCTAAGGGCGAGATGGCTGGTGGACCTATGTACTATCTTTCTAAGGGTTTGAATATGCCTAAAATGGGCTGGCTCTTCGCTTTTTTTGGTACTGTTGCCGCTTTTGGGATTGGCAATATGGTGCAGGCAAATGCTGTAGCTTTATCTGTAAAACAGAGTTTTGGAGTAGAACCATGGATTACAGGTTTGATTATGGCTGCATTTACAGCTTTAGTGGTATTAGGTGGAATAAAAAGTATTGGTAGAATAACCGGTATTTTAGTGCCATTTATGGCTTGTTTTTATGTAATTGGTGGTTTGGCGATAATATTGATTAATATTGAACGCTTACCAGAAGCAATTACCATGATTTGGGCAGATGCTTTTACTGGCAAGGCTGTTGCTGGTGGGGCAATTGGTACGGTAATTCGTTATGGGGTAGCTAGAGGAGTGTTTTCTAATGAAGCAGGACTTGGTTCGGCACCAATTGCGGCTGCGGCAGCTAAAACGGATGTGCCAGCACGTCAAGCATTAGTGTCGATGACAGGAACGTTTTTAGATACTATCGTGGTATGTTCAATAACTGCTTTAGTAGTAGTTATGAGTGGTTTGTGGCAAGATGGGACAATTAATGGTGCGGCCTTGACTACGTTAGCATTTGAACAATTAATGCCTGGGCCAGGTGGTTGGATAGTAACAATTGGCTTGATATTATTTGCTTATTCAACTATTTTGGGTTGGTGCTATTATGGAGAAAAATGTTTGGCTTATTTAGCTGGCGATAAAGCGATATTTGCTTTTAGATGCTTGTTTTCAGTATTTGTTTTAATTGGTTCTGTTTCTAGCTTGACAATCGTTTGGAATATTGCCGATGTTTTTAATGGTTTGATGGCTATTCCGAATTTAATTGGTTTAGTTGGTTTAACACCAGTAGTTGTAGCCGAGACTAAAAGCTTTTTCAAACTGCGGGAAAAAGAAACTAAATTATATTTAGATGAGTTAGCAGTCGACAAAAATTAGTCTAGGCGCAAATTTTTTATAAACAGACTCAAAAACTTGCTTATATTTTGCAATAGAGCAATAATTAAGATTTAGAAAAATGTTTTACTGAGAAAAAATATATAAATAATATTAAGGCTGGATCAAGATATTTTATAATCTTAATCCAGCCTTAAGTTTTAAATATATACTTTTATATTTAATTTGCTAAAATCAAAGCGCAATTAATCCAGTAATTCTAAAATTGTCTGCTGTCTAAGGAAAAAAAGTGAACTAAAACATAGGGCAGTGCTAGAGGTTATTAGTTAATTGACCTTGCAAATAGTTGTTGAACAACAGATAAAACTATTTTTCTTATTAGAGAAAAATAATGAACTGAACAACATAAAATTTTTGCTTGTGATATAATTGAGTTAATAATATAAATGGGGGGAATTTTATGAAAATTGCTTTAATTCAAATGAAGGTATTGTCAAAACAGCGCGAGCAGAATATTAAACATGGTTTGGAACTCCTAGAACAAGTTCAAGCAGGCGTAGAGGTAGCTGTCTTACCGGAAGTTTGGACTACCGGATATTCTTTGGGAAAACTTTCCGAACAAGCTGAAACGTTAACTGGCGAACTAGTAATGCAGTTATCAACACTGGCGCGGCGCAAAAACATGTATATTGTAGCTGGTTCTATAGCTATGAATATGGCAGGCAAGTATTTTAATACGACCTTGGTATTTGATAAAAATGGGGATATTATTGGACGATACAATAAAATTCACTTATTTAGTTTATTTGCCGAAGAAAAGATTTTTGCTCCTGGTCAAGAGCGCACAGTCGTTGATATTGCCGGTGTGAAAAGCGGTTTAGCAATTTGTTATGATATTCGCTTTCCAGAACTTATACGGGCTATGGCTTTAGATGGTGCGAAAATTATTTATTTGCCTGCGGAATGGCCGGCAGTAAGAGGAGAAGCTTGGGAGTTAATGGTGCGAGCCAGTGCAGCGATAAACCAAGTATATATTTGTGCGGTAAATTGTGTCGGCGAATTTAAGGGCGAAAAATTTTATGGACACTCGATGTTGGTTTCACCACTAGGAGAAATTGTAAAAATAGCTGCGGCTGAAGAAGCGATAATTTATAGCGAAATTGATCTTAAGCAAGTGGATGCTGTGCGGGTAAAAATGAGTGTCTTGCAAGATTTAAGGCAAGATATGTACAAATAAGTAATGGTCTATGACTATGAAATAATCTTTCCTAATGGTGAAAGGGCCTGCGGTAGATTAGTGGCAGATAATCAGCACATAGCCGCTTTGCAGTTAAAATCTAAGAAGTGCTGTATTTTGAAACTGAAAATGATTTCAGAATCAAGGCTCTGTAAAACTAATAGTAGCAATGATTTTTTAATATTAGCCCTATTTAGTTATAAACTGGCAGTATTTTGGCAGGCAGGAATTCCGCTCTTACGTGCCTTACAAATAATAGCTGAAAACATTGATAAAAAATGGCAACGAGCTTTATTGGAAGTAATTGAGGCTTTGAAAAATGGCTCTAGCTTAGCTAGTGCCATTGAAGGTAAAACACAACTATTTACTAAGTTCTATGTGGCAATGATTGCGATTGCGGAACAAGTCGGTTTGGTGGATAAAGTTTTATTTAAATTAGCTAAACACTATAATAATCTGTATAAACTTTCGCGGCAGATAAAAAAAGCAATTATTTATCCAAGCTTAGTATTAGCTTCTTTAGCAATGTTGCTTGTGTTTTTTGTTGTCATTTTAGTACCAGTATTTATATCCTTGTACGAGACATTAAACATTGAAATTAATTCTTTTTTGCTTGTTTTCCAATATATAAGGCAAAATAGTTATTGGTTACTGGGAACATTTGTTCTACTGTTGTTGCTAATTGCTCTTGGTTGGTGCAAGCTTGCTTGGCGTAATAAAGTTAAATTTATCTTACAACAGCTACTGGCTAACTGTAGTCTAGCTAAACGTCTGCAAGAATTACAGTTCTGCCAAATATTTTCGCTCGGGTTGCAAAGTGGCTTGGATATCTTGACTAGTGTAAATTTAACGAAAGAAATAATAGTGTCACACAAATTAAAAAAGCAGCTAGACTCAGCTATTATAGACCTTAGTAGGGGTTGTTCTTTGTTGATGGCGCTACAAAAACAAACTAGTTTTATCAGCGCGAGCACTTTAGAAATGTTGGCAATAGGAGAAGAGACTGGGCAACTAGAACAAATGTTAGAGTTGGCAAGTCAGCAATTAGAGTATAATTTAAAATTAACTTTAAATAAGCTAGAAGTATATCTACAACCAGTATGTTTAATTGTGGTTGCACTGGTTTTAGCGGTAGTATTAGTGGTTTTGTTACAACCGCTGTTGGGCATTTTAGGGGGACTAGATGCAACAATCTAAAAAAACGATAAAGAAGGTGAAAGCTACGCTGATTTAGGATAATTAAATATTCTCAGATTATAAGTTCAGAGGATGTTTTATTAGGTTAAATAAATGTAGCCAGTTTAGTAGTTTCAGAAGACGCGTAGCGAGTTTATGAAAAAACAAGGATTTACTTTAATTGAAGTTGTAATTGTAATTGCCTTAATTAGTATTATTAGTTCGGTTTTGGTACCTGCTTATGAAAAAGCAGGTGAAAGAGCAAAAAATACTAAATTGCAAGCCGATTTAAAGGTCTTAGATTCAGCCATTGTTTTATACCGTTTGGATAAAGGGAAATTACCAGAAACATTAAAAGATTTAGAGCCAGATTATATAAGTGGAGCCAATGATTATCGCGACGCACGAAATTCAGAGTTGGTATACAGTATCGGAGAAGATCAAATAGGCTATAAATTAAAAGGGCAGAATGCTAAAAATCAAGAGGTTTATTCTAGTGGCAGTAGTAAGTAGACCTGGATTTTCTAGTATAGAGCTAGTGTGCGTCTTAGCAATTTTAATGAGCTTAGCAACTTTAATTATGCCTAATGTGGTTGGTTTTCAAAAAAGTTTGGAGCAGTGCTTGCTAAAAAATCAGTCTCAAATTTTAATGGCAGACTTAAGACGGATACAAGCAATGTCTCGATACCGTACTAAAGAGTTTAATTCCATCTTATTTGACACTCAAAAAGAAAGATATTGGTTTATGGAAAATATTCGTCGCTATGAACTTTGCGATTTAGCGGGTGCAGGCTATGGTTTAAATGCAGCCAACAAATCTAATATCTTCTATCATCGGGGTACTGTAAACAGTTATAATTACATTTATCTATGGCGCAAGTCGCGTCCACAGGCTACTTTCACAATACAAATTTTACCAGTAACTGGTAGAGTTAGTGTTTACCGAGAATGAAAAAGCAGGGGTTTGTATTTTTAAACACAGTTATCCTGATGAGTTTAGTATTTTTATTAGTAGCGGCAATATTAACTAATATACTTATTTGCTTGAATCTAAAAGAAAAAAGTGAGCAAGTAGAATTGGGGATGCAGGCTATGAAAAGGCATTTAGCAGGCGATAAAGAATTGGACATGTTTAAAATAAATACGCAAAAAGTAGAAGTTACGATAGCTAATAAGAAAATTAAAAAAAATATCTTGCAAGTGCTAGATAAAAATAAAGACAAAGCCTTGGTTAATTTGATATACTATGAAGAGTAGATACGCAGGATTTTTCCTATTAGAATTAGCTTTGAATTCAATTCTTTATTTGATAATTATTGCGGTTTTTTTAAAATGTATTCAATTTACGGTTGTTTTAAACCTCAAAACCATTGAACAAATAAATTGTCATGAAAATCAACGCTTTGTTTTTCAAACTTTGCGCCAACAACTAGGATTCTATGCCAAGCAAGTTAAGATAGTAAATGGTCCGGCTGGGCCTGTCTTAATTATTAAAGAAACGGCAGAAAACCGACAAGTATCTTATTACCGCGGTCAAGAACAATACGACCAAGGAGTTTTATATCAAGCCATTCAAATCAAGCAAAATCAGCCAGGGGTAAACCAATTAACAGATCCTTACAATGTTAAAGTGGTAGATTTTAAAGTTGAGCGTATTGATAGTCAAAATTTGCTGGTAACGCTTATACTTCAAGATAAACGTACGCATAAGCTTAACAGACAACAAGAATATATCCCGATTTTAAATGGTAAGGTTTTATGAAAAAGCAATGTGGGAATATCGGGATTTTTTGTTTGTTAATTTCGCTGGGCTTATTGACTTTAACTTGGAGCACTTATCAATTATTAGTGGCTGATTATAAAAATTTAAAGGTGGAAATACGCCAACAACAGCTATTTCAAATTACAAATAGTCTAATGGATTGTTTAAATGGTTGCCTAGAAACAAATTCAGAAATAAAAGATAGCTGGGAATTAGATGATGCGGTTGAGCAAGAGAAAATAAAAGTAACGGTTAATCTTAGCCAACAGAAAAATGTGGGTTGGTTAAGTGTGAGAGCTAGCAGTGGTGCTTGTTATCTAAATATCATTAAGGCGCTTGCACAACCACCAGAAGCACAGAGTGTATTTTATAATTATAATGCTGTCGCGCGCCAAATAAATTTAAGCAGTACAGCAATAGTTAATCGGCAGCAGGTAGTTGAGTATTATGAAAATGCACCGCCGACAACTGGAGAAGGCTATGGGCTGTCACAAATAAAAACGGCTTTTTTAAATTTTGATATTAAAAATTATGCTAAGTATGCTTTTTTATTTCCAACAGCGGAAACGTTAGAATATGGTTTAGCCAACAATATCTTTTTTGACGAACAAGGTGCTATTTACTATTTTCCCCCGCGTCAGACAATTTGTGGTGCGGGGCTATTTGCAAGGCGCGGTGACATTTTACTAGGCAGACATACTTATTTTCCAGATCAATTGATAATAATCAGTAATGGTAATATAGTTCTGGAAGAAGGCGTAAATGTAGCTCAAGGTTTGCTGATTGCGGGTGGAAATATCGAACTTGCTAAAAATGTTAAATTTCGGGGTAAAATATTTGCTCGCAATAGACTTAGTATCGCCTCTGGTGTAGAACTTAAGGATATTACTACCGAGCAATTGATTTTTAGGACTAATAAATATTTGTGGTAAAAATATAATATAGGGGTGAGGACATGATCAAAACACTAAATGTCAAAAATTTTATGGAAGATGCAGTTCTAAATGAATTGTACGATTCACTAGGGCGACATAAAGAGGCTTGTTATTGCCAAAAATGTCTAGCTGATGTGTGCGCAATTGCTTTGAACAAATTGCCTAGTAAGTATTATTCTACGGTATCGGGTGAAGCGTTTAGTAGGGTAGGCATTTTGGGTAATCAGTTTAAAATCGATATAATTATCGCTCTTAATGAAGCCATTGAAAATGTGAAAAATAATCCTCGTCATGATCATTACGTAAGTAGAGTTGAGGCGGATAAACAATGATTAGATTAAACTTTAAACTGCTTTTGCTTATTTGTCTGTTGCTCTTGAACACTCCTGTAGTATTTGCACAGCCTAGTGTTTTAGTTAATCAAACTAAACAACAAGTTTTTGTAGATGGCATGTTGAATTTAGAAGTTCAAGAAAAAATTAATCAAAGACTTGCTAGTTTTAATCTCGCACCTCAAGAAAAAGTTCAAATTTTAACCAATAATACTTCCGTTATTAGTTTATTTATTCCGAGCAAAAAAGGCGAAACTATTGAAAAACAGGCGCTGACTTTTGATGTAAATACTGGTAAAGAGTTAGTATTGAATGACTTTATTTACCTTAATGAAGCTTTTTACAATAAACTTGGTCTTACCAGTAAAGATATTCACGCGTTTGCAATTACGAAAGATGCGATACTTTTAAAAACTGCACCCCAGCAGGAACAATGGCGTCAAGTGCCATTTGAAGAAATTATCTCTTGGATAGATGTCCAAAAAATTATCGGGTGCTTTAATATTTACAACCTTACAATAAAAGCAAATGGACAAAATTTGCAAGCTGCGCCTAAAGACTTGTTGGTGGTTTTGCTACCATCAGATAAACTGGCGGGTTATTCATGGGAGATAGTCACTCCGCAAGGTTTTAACTTGCCTGTTGTAGAGCTATCCAGATCCTATATTTTAAATTCCCCCTTAGCGGAAGATACGGGTTATGAACTCTTTATTTTTGCCGTGAAAACAGCGGAGCCCACAGAAATCCAGCTGAAATATAGTAATTCTTGGAATAAAGATAAACAAGCGAATTTCCAACTAAAAATTAATCAATAAAATGGTTATCTAAGGCAGATAGCACCAACTAGATTGTAGTGGTTGGTGCTATCTTTTTGTATGTGAAGAAAACCATGTGCTATGCACATGGTTTAGGAAAGCTTAAAGTTACACAAAAATGCTTTTTAATATTTACTTCACAATATTTGAAAAAGAAGCAAAAAATCCTCCTTTGTTAAAATAAGTAAAGGTCTGCCAACCGAACTTAAAAACAAAGGAGGAAAAATAATTGTTATTGCTTTAAACCATATAAGAAATTTTCAGTTACACACCGCGCCATTTCTTGCGCATCGGTAATAAAGCCCATAAAAGTCAAAAGTAATAATTTACTAAATAAAGTACAAGCTAGATAGTCACTAGGATAGTTGCGCAGAAACTTTTTATCAAGCGCCTCTTGTAAAATTGCCTGTAAGACATCAAAGGTGTTTTGTACTTCCAGTAAATAACGTCCGTAATCTTCTTCTTTTAATTTATTTAATTGGCAAAGCGTTTTTTTAACGAGCATTTCTCTAGACGTTAGGGCATCTTTTTTCATAAAACTAAGAGCCTTCATTTCTTCAATAACGATAATTAAAATATCTTGGTTAGTTAAATAGTAATGGGCAAAAGCTAAGATGACTTGACGAATTTTTTCTTCACAGTCAAGGTTACTTGTTTGTAAAGTTTTTAAATCTGCCACAAAGGGCTGATTTATTTGAGAAAAGATAGTATAAAATAATTGTTCTTTATTGTGGAAATAATTATAGACGGTTCCTTTGCCGATATCTGCTTCGTGGGCTATTTCATCGATAGTTGTACCAAAATAACCATTTGTGGCAAATAGTTTTTTAGCAACAGCTAGAATTAATTGTTGTTTAGTTTCTCTCTTTTTTTGCTTCTGCATACTCATACCTCTCTAGACTAAATTATAGCATAGTTATTTAGTTGTTAGCAAACTAAAGGATGGGAAAAAGTAGATAATTCTGCCAATCTGGTAATTTAAAAAAAATAAAAAAACAATAACGAAAATATGTAAAGATAGTAACTTTTAAAATTTGAAAAATAGTTAAAACTATAAATATATTATAATTTTTCGTTAAAAATTTTTTACTACTATTGCCGAATAAATGTATACAGTATATAATCAAGTTATGTAATGGTTGTATATTTAAATATGGGAGGTAAAGAGGAATGTCTTTAAAAATCCTAATAGCAAGGTGTAAGGGCTGCGGCATATGTGCTGAGTTTTGTCCGAAAAAAGTTCTAGCAGTAAATGAGCTAGAGAAAATTGAAGTAGTAAATGCAGAAGCTTGTATATCTTGTCGGCAATGTGAAATGCGATGTCCAGATTATGCGATATTTGTAGAAAAAAAATAAAAAAGGAGTTGAGCAGTTTGTCTAAAGTAGTACATCTTATGCAAGGCAATCATGCTGTGGCAGAAGGAGCAATAGCGGCAGGGGTACAATTTTTTGGCGGCTATCCAATAACTCCCTCCACAGAAGTAGCGGAATCATTAGCAAAGTTATTACCAGCGACTGGCGGTAAGTTCATCCAAATGGAAGATGAAATAGCTGGAATTGGTGTTATAATAGGCGCTTCGTTAGCAGGTAAAAAAGTAATGACAGCAACTAGCGGACCTGGGTTTTCTTTAAAACAAGAATTAATCGGTTATGCTTGCATAGCAGAAATACCTATGGTAATAGTAAACGTGCAACGCGTAGGCCCATCCACTGGACAACCAACCTCACCAGCGCAAGGCGATGTAATGCAAGCGCGTTGGGGTACGCATGGTGATCATGCAATAATTGCCTTAACCCCAGGTAGTGTACCAGAATGTTTTGATTTAACAATTCGGGCTTATGAATTATCAGAAAAATATCGTACGCCTGTAATTTTATTGCTAGATGAAGTAATCGGACATATGCGTGAGAAAATAGAATTACCAGCTGATTATGCAACAGTTGCTAAACCACAGCGAAAAACGCCAACAGTACCACCAAGTGAATATAAAGCCTATAAAGCAGATGCCGATTTAGTACCGCCGATGGCTGCTTTTGGGACAGGCTATCGTTATCACGTAACTGGGTTAGTGCATGATGAAACTGGTTTCCCAAATGGCTCTAATAAAGCAACTAAAGACTGCTTAGATCGTTTACATGCTAAAATTTATAATAATATAGATGAAATTGTAACTTATGAAAACTACCAAATGGAAGATGCAGAAATCGCGGTTGTGGCCTATGGTGGTACAGCACGTACAGCCTATGCAGCTGTGGATATGGCGCGGGCTCAAGGTATAAAAGTGGGTTTATTTAGACCAATAACTATTTGGCCGTTTGCGGAAAAACAAATGCAAGAACTAGCAACTAAAGTAAAACATATTCTAGTTGCAGAAATGAATTATGGACAATATGTTCGTGAAGTTGAAAGAGCTGTAGCGGGTAAATGTCCAGTAAGCTTGCAAGCTAAATATAATAACGAGGCCATTACCCCAAAAGAAATGCTCGCAGAAATAATAAAAATTGCAAAGGCATAGCATAAAGGAGGAAAAAAGGAATGGATATGGAACAAGTAATTGAGAAATATTTTCGTCCAGGACGCTTGCCGCATATTTGGTGTCCCGGTTGTGGAAACGGAATTGTAACCGGTGCAATCGCCAAAGCTGTAGAGCGTGTAGGCTTAGATAAAGATAATACGGCTGTAGTTTCGGGTATAGGTTGTTCAAGTAGAGCTTCGGGTTATTTGGACTTTAATACAATTCACTCAGCGCATGGTCGGGCAATACCCTTTGCCACAGGCGTAAAATTAGCTAATCCAGAATTAAATGTAATTGTAGTAACTGGTGATGGTGATGCTACAGCAATTGGTGGTAATCATTTTATTCATGCGGCTAGAAGAAATATTAACTTAACGGTAGTATTATTCAACAATAATATTTATGGGATGACTGGTGGGCAATATTCACCCTTAACACCGATACATTCTAAGGCTACAACTGCGCCTTATGGTACCATTGAGCGTTCCTTTGATATTTCGGAACTAGCAAAAGCAGCAGGTGCAACTTTCGTGGCTAGGGCGACAACCTATCATGCGCAATTGTTGTCGGATATTATCGCCCAAGGTATTCAACACAATGGTTTTAGCTTAATTGAAGCAATTACAGCTTGTCCGATTTCATTCGGGCGTCAAAATAAAAAAGGTGACGCTCCGAAAATGATGCAGTGGCAAAAAGAAGCAGGAGTAATGCTAGCAGCTTGGGAAAAACTAAGTGCGGAACAGCGCGAAGGTAAATTCCCAATAGGTGTATTGCATAAAATTGAAGGCGTTCCTGAGTATACGGCTGAATATGATAAAGTTATTCAAAGTGCTCAAGGAGGTAAGAAATAATGCAACAACTAAGACTATCAGGTACAGGCGGACAAGGTTTAATTTTAGGCGGCATAATTTTAGCCGAAGCAGCACTTTTAGATGGGAAACTAGCTATTCAATCACAATCTTACGGCCCAGAAGCACGCGGCGGTTCGAGCAAATCAGAGGTAATAATATCGGATAAGGCTATATATTATCCTAAAGTAGAAACTCCGAATGTAGTGTTGGCGATGAGTCAAGAGGCTTGCAAAAAATATACTACGGATTTGCCAGCAGAAGGCATCCTAATTACCGACAGTTTATTTGTGCAAGAGTTACCAGCACATGCTGGCAAAATTTATGAATTGCCAATTACTCATACGGCTAAAGAAGATTTGGGTAAAGCTTTATTTGCCAATATTATCGCTCTAGGGGCCTTGGTTAAAATAACCGGCGTGGTTAGCAAAGAGTCTTTAGTAAAAGCAGTTTTGGCGCGCGTACCTAAAGGTACAGAAGCTCTTAATGAAAAAGCAATTGAATTAGGTATGAACCTAGTTAAATAAAATCGTTTAAGAAGATATGTTGTGGTGTGCGGAAAAACTTCTGCATATCACAGCATATTTTTTATAGCTGAATTATCATTTAGAGTACTAATGAAGAGCTGGATTTAGGCTCGAAATAGCTTGACAAATTCTAGTGGAGTGGGCAATTCGGCATAAGCGCGCCAAGGATTTGCTTGAGATAGAGTTTCTAGATTTACTGAACCAGTAGCTACTGCAATACACTTAGCACCGATATGTTGGGCACATTCGATATCATGGAGCGTATCGCCAATAATAATGATATCTTTAGGATTGATTTGCGGTTGCAGATTTTGCAGATTTTGTAAAAATTGTTGAGATAATTCATTGCGGCAGATGCTATTATCACCAAAAACGCCTAAGGAAAAATCGAAATAGTGTTTTAAACCATAACGGTGCATTTTAGCGATAGCCCCTTTGAGAGTATTGCCAGTTAGTAAAGTGGAAGTATAGGTATTTTGTTGTGGAGCAATAAAATCCAAAATTGCCGTCACATTAGGCATTATCTCGCCTTGATACTGCTGCAGAAAGGCTGGTAAAATTTCTTCGTAATATTTTAAAATTTTGTGGCTATGCTGCTCTTGCTCTGTTAGAGGAATATTTGCCACTTTTTTTAATAGTTCATACGTAATGAACCGGTCAGTTCTACCGCCAGCGGGAAAATCGAAATCTGTTTCAATGGAATATAAATCCAGCATTGTTTGCTTAAGGGCATGTAAGCCGGCGCGACCGGTTTTAATTAGAGTTCCATCAATATCCCAAACTAGATATTTCATTTAAACACCATCCTTTTATAGACACGAAGTGCGTATTTTATATTTGTGGGCTTGAAGCAAATAAAAAATTTTGGAGTTGGGCTAAGCAGTTGTGTTGCACAAAACCTAATAATAGCTATTATACTACAAGTAGTTTTTTTCCTAAAGCAGGCTTACTTTACGCTAGGAAAGTACTTACGAAAACAACCTATATATGATATATTAACAACTAATAGTTTTTCAAAGGTGGTGCAAGGTGAATAAGGCAGAAATAGAATATAAAAAAGGGGTAATGTTTACCCTTGCGTCCTATGCGCTGTGGGGATTTTTTCCGATTTATTGGAAGAGTTTTAACAATGTTAGTGCTTATGAAATTCTCGCGGAGCGAATTGTTTGGGCCTTTATTTTTATGCTCGTGGCAATTATTTGTCTAGGCAAATGGCAGGCTTTTTATCAAGAAAGCAAAACAATTTTGGCTAATCGACGGCAAAGTTTATTGCTGGTGGCGGCGGGAATAATCATCAGTATCAATTGGCTACTATTTATTGTCGCCGTTAATTCCGGTAGAATTGTAGAAACCAGTTTAGGCTACTATATTAATCCCTTGGTGAGTATTGTTTTGGGGGTATATTATTTTAAAGAGCGCCTAAGTATTTGGACGAAAATTTCTTTTGCTTTGGCCTGTTGTGGTGTGGCAATTATGGCTTGGAGATTAGGAACTATTCCTTGGATTTCATTGAGTTTAGCTTTGACTTTTGGGCTGTATGGGTTGCTAAAAAAACTAGTAAAAACCACAGTTGTTACTAGTATTACTTTAGAAACTTTAGTGGCCATGCCACTAGCAGGAGCTTATATCTACTATTTGTATAGCCAAGGCATTTCTGCTTGGCAAGTTGCGGATAATTTTAGTTTAGGACTACTTACAATTAGTGGCGTAGTTACAGCAACACCGTTGCTACTGTTTTCCCAGGGGGCGAAAATGTTACCTTTGAATATTGTGGGGTTTTTGCAATATATTTCACCAACAATTTCTTTGCTAATTGGTGTATTTATTTATCAAGAAGCTTTTACCGTTAGTCATTTTTGGGCCTTTGGCTTTATTTGGACAGCTCTAGCCTTGTTTAGTATTTCCCAGACTAAGATTTTTCAATTGTATTTAGAAAAGTTGTTTTTAAAATAAAAAATCTCCTGGCAAATAGTTTTTATTTGCCAGGAGATTTTGACTTAATTTAGTTAATAGCTAATAAGTGCTATTGAAATACTTTGAAAAGCAGGGCTAAAGTTAAACAAAAAACAATAAGCTTAAAACTGCAGTTAATCGTCTTTATTAGACAATAATCGCAACATTTTGGCACCAGTGTTTTTTACACGACGCATGGTTTGTGTATGCGTTTGTTTGCGGGGTTTCATATCACTAATAGTGCCGAAATCGCCACGCTGTAAATAAGTCATTTTACTGCTTTCGGGATTAAAGAAATTTTTAATAATCAAGGCAACTTTATCAGGGTTAGTATTGTTATCGCAAGAAAAAATATCAACTGCAATAAAACCTAAGCGGGGATAAGAGTGGGCAGTTACATGGCCACCAACACAAAGAGCTACGATACTAAAATCAGTATGCGTGTCCGAATGCATATAATCTACTAAGGCCGGCATATCACCTGCGGACATTGCTTTTTGGATAATATCTTTTAGAGCTTGTTTATCTTGTAATAAATTTTCTGCACAATGATAGAGATCTAGGGTTACTTGTTTACCCATGGCGTTCACAAAATCACATCCTCAAATAATCTTCTTAAATAGTATAACGGATAAGCGGGGGGCTGTCAAAATCTGCGCAAGTATCAAGCGGTTATGCTATAATTAACTTATGAGAAAATAGCGGACGAGAGGTAGAAAATGCAAGAATTAAATGGCATTGTGGAAAGTGTGCTGTTTCAAGCGCCTGAGAACACTTTCTGTGTTTTTAAGATAAATGAACAAGCACAAGGACTTACTTGTATAGTATATAAAGGCATTGCCCCTTATATTGGTGAACAAATTACCTTACAAGGGGAATGGGTAGAACATGCTAAATTTGGCAAACAGTTTCAGGCTAAAAGCCTAACAATTATTCCCCCCTCTAGTAAAGAAGGGATGGAGCGGTTTTTAGCTTCGGGAATAATTAAAGGCATTGGCAAGGCAATGGCGAAACGCATAGTAGATCATTTCGGTGAAGAAACTTTGCAAATTATGAATTCAGCTTCAATGCGTTTGACGGAAGTTTCAGGAATTGGCGCTAAAAAAGCACAAGATATAATTCAATCATATGCCGAAATTGCCGAAATGCGTGAACTAATGATTTTCCTAGAAAGTTATGGAATTAGCTCAAGTTATGCGCCAAAACTACAAAGCAATTATGGTAGCCAAGCGATTAATAAGTTGCGGGATAATCCTTATGACCTAGCTTCGGAGGTGCATGGAATTGGCTTTAAAACTGCAGATCGCATTGCCTTATCCATGGGTTTTGAAGTAGACTCACCACTCAGATTACGGGCTGGCATTGAATTTGCCGTAGGCAAAATTGCCACGTTGGGACATACCTGCATATCTTTACAAGCATTGACAGACCAAACTGCTAAAATGTTACAGGCTGAACCAGAGTATGTTTATAACTTGCTAGAAGATTTATTAGAAAAAAAGCGATTGCGGTCCGAAGAGTTTCAAAATACCCAGTTAGTTTACCCAGAGTATCTATATCAAGCCGAGTGCATTGTGGCCAGGCGTTTATTAAGACTAAAAGATCAAGCTAGAGCAGTTGGCAAAATTGATGTCGAGGCGATTATTGGCGATTGGGAAAGTAAGGAAAATATTAAACTAGCGGATATTCAAAAACAAGCTATCCAATCAACAGTACAGCACGGGGTACTAGTGCTTACTGGGGGTCCAGGTACGGGGAAAACGACAATTATTCGTGGGATTATCAAAGTTTTAGAAAAAGCAGGCTGTGAGATTTTACTAGCAGCCCCGACGGGACGAGCGGCACGGCGTTTAGCCGAATCAGCTGGGCGTGAAGCGAAAACTATTCATCGGCTATTAGAGTACAATCCAGCGGAAGGCAGATTTGCCTTTGCACGCAATGAATATCAACCATTAGAGGCAGATGTGGTCATTGTAGATGAGGCATCTATGCTGGATATTGTCTTGGCGAGCTATTTATTAAGAGCTTTAGCTACAGGTTGTAGACTAGTATTAGTTGGCGATATTGATCAATTACCATCAGTTGGTGCTGGTAATGTTCTGGGGGATATTATTCGCTCGGAGAGTATGCCTGTTATTAGACTACAAGAAGTATTTAGGCAGGCCGAGCAAAGTTCGATTGTTGTTAATGCGCATAAAATTAATCAAGGTAAATTACCAGATTTAAATAAAAATGCCGATTTTGTTTTTCGGGAATTAGCGGAAGAACAGGCGGTGGCCGATTTAATTGCCCAAACATATTTAGAAAAACTTAATACTCATGGACAACAAGAACTACAAGTATTAGCACCAATGCATAAACAAGTATGTGGTGTACAAAACTTGAATAAAATTTTACAGCAATTGGTTAATCCAGCTAGTGAAGAAAAAGAAGAAATTAATACAGTTAAATATGTTTTTCGTGAAGGCGATAAAGTTATGCAAATTAAAAATAATTATGAAAAAGACGTTTTTAATGGTGATATTGGTATTATTACCTCAATAGCAGGTCAGGTTAGTGTGCGTTTTCCGGAAAAAGGCGGCACGGATAGTGTGGTTTATGCCAAGGGGGAACTAGATGAATTAGAATTAGCTTATGCCATTAGTGTACACAAGGCACAAGGTAGCGAGTATAAATGCGTGTTGTTACCGTTAGTGTTGGGGCATTATATAATGTTGCAACGCAATTTACTGTACACAGCGATAACGCGAGCCAAAAGTGAAGTGTTTTTAGCCGGGAAACTGCAAGCCCTAAAAGCAGCTGTGGCGAATAATAAAACCCATTTGCGCTATTCCTTGCTTAAAGAACGCTTGCAAGGGGTATTACCTTGTTCTTAAAGGATTTTTGGCAAACCTTGTTGGAGATTCTCTATCCGCGTCGCTGTGTTTTTTGTAAGACCCTGCTAAGCGAAAACTGCGAAAACAGGTTTTGCGAACAATGCCTAGAATTAGTTCCCGATATTCGCTTTGTAAGTCCTGCTATTTTAAGACCGGGCTATTTAGATGGTTTAATATTTTGTACTCATTATAAGCGTGTAAAGCGTGTGTTACAGCAGGCTAAATTTGCCGGGCAACGCAATCAAGCGTTAATTTTAGGCGAGTTGCTAGCCTTAGCTTGGCAAAATACACAAAGTGAATTTTTTGCCCGACTATATGCAAACGAGCTAAAGCAATTTAGTGCTGTAAGTGTACCAACTGACTATAAAAGAATGTTGGTACGTGGTTATGAAATACCTAAGTTGTTATTTGCGCAATGGCTAAAAACCAATAATATAAACTACGAAAATGTGTTAAGAAGAGGGAAAAATACTGCACCCCAGTATCAACTCAGCCGTAAACAGCGTCAAGAAAATGTATTTGGCAGTATTAAACAAATTCGCAGTTTATCTAATAATAAAATTTTATTATTAGATGATATTTTTACAACCGGGGCGAGTTTAAATGAAAGTGCACGAATTTTAAAGTTGCATGGGGCCCAGGCGGTAATCGGAATTACTTTTGCTAGTGATAATAATTAAGACTATAGCTTGATATTTTGAAGAATATTTAAGAAAAACTAGAATTTATTCGTTATAAGGTATATAAATATTTAATAAAGGGCGGAGAAAAGATGTATAAGACGGCACTAGTAACAGGAGCAGATGGTTTTATTGGCAGTCACTTAGTAGAAGGATTAGTGGCAGAGGGCTATAAAGTACGGGCGTTTGCTTATTATAATTCATTTAATTCCTGGGGGTGGCTAGATACATTACCGCAGGAAATTCTCAAGGAAATAGAGGTATTTACTGGGGATATTCGCGATCCGAATGGGGTGCGGACGGCGCTGCAAAATATAGATGAAGTTTTTCACTTAGCGGCTTTGATTGCAATTCCGTTTAGTTATCATTCGCCAGATTCGTATGTTGATACCAACATCAAAGGAACTTTAAATGTTTTACAGGCGGCAAGAGATTTAGCGACTAAAAGAGTGTTGGTAACCTCGACTTCAGAAGTTTATGGAACAGCACAATATGTTCCAATTGATGAACAGCATCCTTTTCAAGGACAATCCCCCTATTCCGCAACTAAAATTGGTGCGGATCGATTGGCTGAAAGCTTTTACCGTAGTTTTGCGATGCCGATAACAATCGTGAGGCCATTTAACACGTATGGGCCGCGCCAATCGGCCAGAGCGGTTATTCCGACGATAATTACCCAGCTTTTAGCTGGAAAACAAGAAATACAACTAGGAGCACTTACGCCCACACGTGATTTTAATTTTGTCAAAGATACAGCACGAGGGTTTATTGAAATTGCCAAAAGTGAGCGAACTATTGGTGAAGAGATCAATATTGCGACGCAAGAGGAAATTTCTATTGGGCAATTGGCTAATGAAATTGTGCAGCAACTTAATCCGCAGGCCAAGATTATTTGTGAGCAAGAAAGATTGCGGCCTGAAAAAAGCGAAGTTAATCGTTTATTAGGAAGTAATGCCAAAATTAAACAACTTACTAATTGGGCGCCACAGTATACTCTGGCCCAAGGAATTGCAGAGACTATTAGCTGGACGAGGGAAAACTTGGATAAATTTAAAACGGACATCTATAATATTTAAGGGGTGAGCTGTGTGGCAAATAAAGAGAGATTTTTTGCGGAAATTGAGCAGGCTTTAAAGCAAGTATTACCCAAGGATAAACAGTATATTGCCCTGCACGAACCAACTTTTGCCGGCAAGGAATGGGAATACGTTAAGGATTGTTTAGATACCGGCTGGGTGTCTTCGGTAGGGAAATATGTGGATAAATTCGAAGCAGATTTGGCGGAATTTACAGGTGTTAAGCGGGCTGTAGCCGTAGTGAATGGCACGGCGGCCTTACATATTTGCTTGTTATTGGTAGGTGTTAAAGCTGAGGATGAAGTTTTAATGCCCGCTTTGACGTTTATTGCTACGGCTAATGCAGTAAGCTATTGTAGGGCAGTGCCGCATTTTATAGATAGTGATTTTACTACTTTGGGAGTAGATGCACAGAAACTAGACGAATATTTGACGAAGATAGCAGAAATTAGAGCCGGTGAATGTTACAATAAACTAACTAATAGGCGAATTAAAGCTGTGGTTCCCATGCATACTTTTGGACATCCAGTTAATTTAACCGCCTTAGAAAATATCTGCCAAAAATACAAGCTAGAATTAGTGGAAGATGCGGCAGAATCGCTAGGTTCTTACTATAAAGGCCAGCATACTGGCAATTGCGGTAAAGTGGCAGCCCTAAGCTTCAATGGCAATAAAACAATAACTACTGGCGGTGGTGGGGCTATTTTAACTAATGACTTAGAACTCGGCACCTTAGCTAAACATTTAACAACTACAGCGAAATTAGCACATCGCTGGGAGTTTAGGCATGATCAAGTAGCCTATAACTATCGTTTACCGAATCTTAATGCAGCTTTAGGTTGTGCTCAGTTGGAACAGCTGCCAGGGTTTTTGCAGAAAAAAAGATTGTTGGCGGATAATTATCAGGCCGCACTAGCAAATATCAAGGGAGTGGAGTTTTTTAAAGAGCCCGCAGACTGTAAAAGTAACTACTGGTTAAATGCTATTTTGTTGGACAAAGAATTTGCACCTTACCGTGATGAATTATTAGCTTATTTAAATGAACATGGCTTGATGTGTAGACCAGTATGGAATTTAATGTATACTTTGCCAATGTACGCTAATTGTCCGAAAATGGATTGTGCACAGGCTGAAGATATTGCACGGCGGTTAATTAATATTCCTAGCGGCAGTAGTTTAATCTAGGAGGCTATTATGGTAAAACGCAAAATTTGTGTAGTTACAGGAACCAGAGCTGAATATGGCTTGCTATATTGGTTGATGCGGGAGATACAAGAAGATGCGGCTTTGCAATTACAATTAATTGTTACGGGTATGCATCTATCTACGGAATTTGGTTTGACCTATCAAGTTATCGAAAGTGATGGCTTTAATATTGATGCGAAAATAGAAATGTTGTTAGCGAGTGATACTCCTGTAGGTATAACTAAATCCATGGGCCTGGGCTTAATTGGCTTTGCGGATGCTTTGGCTAATTTAAAGCCAGATATAGTAGTGGTTTTAGGTGACAGATACGAAATACTTGTAGCCGCTCAGGCGGCACTAGTTGCCAATATTCCTTTAGCTCACATTCATGGTGGGGAATTAACTGAAGGCTTGATTGATGATTCAATAAGACATTCTCTAACAAAGATGTCACATTTGCACTTTACAGCTACAGAAAAATATAAAAGGCGTGTGATACAACTTGGAGAAAGAGAAGAATTTGTTTTTAATTTTGGAGCTATGTGTATAGATAATCTAATTAAAACAAATTTATTAAGTGAATATGAATTAGAGGATAGCTTGGGAATTTCACTAGACAAAAAGGTTTTTTTAGTTACATATCATCCAGTGACTTTAGAAAAAGGCGGAGTAGAAAAAAAAATTAGAGATTTATTAGAGGTTCTTTCTGCTTATAAAGATACAACAATAATAATTACTAAAGCCAATTCTGATGCAGGTGGTAGACTTATTAATGAGTTATTAGAAGAGTTCGCAAACACTAATAGCAATGTTAAAATATTTACATCATTGGGGCAATTAAAATACTTAAGCCTTCTAAAATTTGCGGATGTAGTAATAGGGAACTCTTCAAGTGGGATTATAGAGGCCCCATTTTTTAGAACTGCAACTGTTGATATTGGAATTAGACAAAAAGGTAGAGAAAAACCTTATTCAGTAATAGAATGTGGAGAAACAAGTGAAGAAATAAGATTAGCTATTAAAAAGGCATTGTCCTTTGATTTTAGAAAAAACTTAAGTGATTTTGAGATGATTTATGGAAAAGAAGCAATTGCATTTAAAATAAAAGAGATTTTGAAAAATGTTGACTTGAAAAACATATTGATAAAGAAGTTTGTTGATATATGAATAGAAAGGACTGCTTTTATGAAAATTTTATTTATTGGATGTGTAGAGTTTAGTAGAAAAGCATTAGAGTGTTTGTTAAACCTAGACTTTATTGAGGTTGTGGGTATAGTAACGAAAAATGATTCTAAAATTAATTCTGATTTTGTTTCTCTGGAAGAAGTAGCAAAAATAAAATCTATTCCTTATATTTTTAGCGATAATAGTGATAATCATATCATTTTAGAATTTGCCAAAAAAGTAAAAGCTGATATTGCATATTGTTTTGGCTGGTCGTATTTGTTAGAGGAAAAATTTATAGACCTTTTTCCTAAAGGGGTAGTTGGTTTTCACCCAGCGGCTTTACCACAAAACAGAGGAAGACATCCTATCATTTGGGCATTAGCTTTAGGTTTGTCAGAAACTGCAATAAGTTTCTTTAAAATTAATGAATATGCAGATGCTGGAGGAATAATAAGCCAAAAAAAATTACCCATTTATTATGAAGATGATGCACGTTCTTTATATGATAGGGTTGTTAGAGAAGCATTAAAAGAAATACCGATATTTACAGCACGACTTGCAGCCGGCAATGAAGAATTACAATTTCAAGATGAAGCAAAAGCAAATGTTTGGCGTAAAAGAAGTAAAATGGATGGGCAGATTGACTGGAGGATGAGTAGTAGAGCTATTTATAATTTAGTTAGGTCCTTGAATAAACCATATGTAGGTGCGCACTGTATATATAAAACGAATGAAGTTAAAATTTGGGCAGTTAGAGAACTCGAAATTGATTCAAGTTTTAATAATTTGGAACCGGGTAAAGTAGTTAAAGTGGTGAAAGATAAGATTTGGGTTAAATGTTATGAGGGAGCGATTGAGATATTGAGTCATGATTTTGCTATAATCCCGAAGGAAGGAGAATATCTTTTATGAAGAAAGTTATGGTTTTTGCTCCGCATCCTGATGATGAAACATTGGGGTGTGGCGGAACAATGCTAAAACATGTAGATAATGGTGACGAAGTTATTTTGGTTATAGCAACAGAAATGAAAGAGGGAAAGTTTTTAGCTGAAAAAATTATATGTAGAATGAAGGAAATTGAAAAGGTTAAGGAGTTATACAAGCTTAGCAAGTTATATGAACTAAAGTTTCCAACGATGGAAATAGATCAGATTCCCAAGTCTAAACTAGTTCAAAAGATTTCAAAGTTAATAGCAGGAGAGAAACCAAATATTATTTATTTACCTTATCGAGGGGATGTTCACAGTGATCATAAGATAGTATTTGATAGTGTGGTTTCAGCTTCAAAAAGTTTTAGAAATAATAGTATAGAACGAATATTATGTTACGAAACTATTTCTGAAACAGATTTCTCTATAAACCCAGATAGTAACTATTTTAGACCAAATGTATTTGTTGATATATCTAAATATATGCATAAAAAAGAAGAAATTATAAGTGTATATGAATCGGAAATAGGAGAGCATCCTTTTCCGAGAAGTGTAGAATGTATAAGAGCATTGGCTGTAGTTAGAGGCGGGATGTCTAGCTTTAAATTTGCAGAAGCATTTATGTTGCTTAAGGAGAGATTAGAGTGAAAACTTTGATTATTGCTGAGGCCGGGGTTAATCATAATGGCAGTTTAGCAATGGCGAAACAATTAGTTGACGTAGCTAAAACTGCTGGTGCTGATATAATAAAATTTCAGAGCTTTAAAGCGACAAATTTAGTTAGTGAAAATTCTGCAAAAGCGGCTTATCAAATTCAAAATACCGGCAACAGCGAATCGCAATTCACGATGTTGCAAGCTTTGGAATTAACGGAAGCGGAACATATTGCTTTATATCAGTATTGTTTAGCTAAAGAGATAATTTTTCTCTCAACGCCTTTTGATAATGAAAGTTTGCAGATGCTTAATAAAAATTTCGAAATGCCCTTTATAAAAATTCCTTCTGGGGAAATTAATAACGCTCCTTTTTTACTCGAAATTGCACGAACACAGAAAAAGGTGATTTTATCTACAGGAATGAGTTTGTTGGGTGAAGTAGAATTTGCTTTAGCTGTGCTAGCCTTTGGGTACTTGTGTCAGCTACTACCCAAGGATAAAAATGATTTTTGGCAAGCTTACAATTCGATTGAAGGGCAAGAGATTTTACGTGCTAAAGTTTCGTTACTACATTGCACTACAGAGTATCCAGCTCCGTATGGAGATGTTAACTTGAAAGCTATGGATACTATGGCACAAGCATTTGGTTTACCAGTCGGCTTTTCAGATCATACGGCAGGGATAGCTGTCCCAATTGCCGCAGTGGCGCGTGGCGCTAAAATAGTTGAAAAACATTTTACCTTAGATAAAAATTTACCTGGACCAGATCATAAGGCATCGTTAGATCCAGTAGAATTACAACAAATGGTTGAAGGTATTAGGCAAGTCGAGCAGGCGTTAGGTAGTAGTTTGAAAAAACCTAGTGCCAGAGAACTTGATAATAAAAAAATAGTTAGAAAAACACTTGTTGCGGCTTGTGCGATAAGTTGCGGCGAGAAATTCACTCGAGAAAATATAGCTATTAAGCGCAGTGGCAGTTTTGGTTTAGAACCTTGTAATTATTGGAATTTATTGGGACAAACAGCAAGGAAAAATTACTCTAAGGATAGTGTGTTAGAATTATGAACAGACGCTCAGCAATAATTTTAGGGACGGGTGGGCATGCACGGGTGGTTTTAGCTACCGCTCAAGCACAAGGTTATCAAGTATTGGGTTTGGTGGATATAAAAGAACATCCGCAGGAAAGTAAAATTGATAATGTTAATATTTTGGGCTTGGAAGCGGAAATTTTTAAATATAAGCCCCAGGAAGTAGTTTTATTAAATGGCATTGGTTCAGTGGGGGATAATCGAGCTCGCAAACAAGCATATCTTAAATTTAAAAATTTAGGCTATGAGTTTCCCGCATTAATACATCCTAACAGTATTATAGAAAAACATGTTCAACTAGTAGCAGGGGTGCAGGTTATGGCAGGGTCAATAATACAAGTTGGAAGTTTGATTGGTGAAAATTCGATTATTAATACCGGGGCAATCGTTGAGCATGATTGTGAGTTGCACGGGCATAACCATATTTCGCCAGGCGCAGTAGTTTGTGGGGGTTGTGTATTAGGGCAAGATGTTCATATTGGCGCGCGAGCGACCGTGATTCAAGGCTTGAAAATTGCGCCGGGAGCTATTGTTGGTGCTGGAGCTGTTGTAATAAATGATATAAGCAACGTGGGAGTTTTTGTGGGGGTTCCAGCTAAAGAAAAAATCTAGTTTGGGGGCTTAGTTATGAAAAAAACTTTAAGTAAATATATTGTGGAACCGCAAACTACTATAATTGAAACGATGGGGATAATTGATGCTGGGGCTAAAGGAATTGCTTATGTCTGTGAAAATAATATTTTAAAGGCAGTAGTTACAGATGGGGATATTCGTAGATTTATCTTGAAAAATGGCGATTTAAAGACGAAAATTGTTGAAATTGCCAATCCTAATGTAAAATGTATAGATATAGCAGCAGGCATAGACTCTAAAGAGTATATGTTGGATAAGAAAATAACTTCTGTGCCTATAGTTAGCAGTAGTGGACAGATTATTGCGATAGACTTTTTGCATGGTGAAAAAATTTATAAAAATACTAACTTAAAAACTCCAGTGGTCATTATGGCTGGGGGTAAAGGTACAAGATTATTGCCCTATACGAATGTTTTACCTAAACCTTTAATTCCGATAGGAGATAAAACAATTACTGAACATATCCTAGATCAATTTCGCAAGTTTGGCTGTGAACAATTTTCAATTATCTTAAATTATAAAAAAAATCTTATTCAAGCCTATTTTCAAGAGTTAGAAATGAGCGATAAAGTAGAATTTGTAGAGGAACAAGAATTTTTAGGAACGGGTGGCGGGCTGAAGCTGTTAGATGGGAAAATAAAAGAAACATTTTTTATGACTAATTGTGATGTCTTAATTGAAGAAGATTATTCGGCGATGCTAGATTACCATAAACAACAAGGCAATATAATTACTTTAGTCTGTGCAGTGAAAAAAATAACAATTCCTTATGGTACAGTGATTTTAAATAGTGATGGGCAAATTGATAATTTTCAGGAAAAACCAAGTTTTTCCTTTATTACCAATACTGGTTTTTATATTATAGAACCCGAGTTTTTAAAATATATTCCAGAAAATGAATTTATTCATATTACGGATGTTATTCAAAATTGTTTGGCTGCTACAGAAAAAGTTGGGATATATCCAGTAAGCGAAGCAGCGTGGATGGATATGGGTGAATTTTCGGAGTTGGATAAAATGAAACAACGTATAGAAGATATGAAAATGTAGGGGGAAAAGTTAGTGAGCCAACCTGATATAATAGCTATTATTCCTGCGCGTAGTGGCTCGAAAGGCTTGCCAGATAAGAATATTAAAAATTTCGCGGGAAAGCCACTATTAGCGCATACAATTATAGCTGCACAGCAAAGCGGAATATTTTCTGAAATATTTGTCTCGACGGATTCGGAAAAATATGCAACAATTGCTCGTCAATATGGGGCTAGCGTACCTTTTCTTAGAGCGGGTAATTTAGCAACTGACAATGCGAAAATTGCAGATGTGATAGTCGATTTAATTTGGCAATTGAGGAAAAACGGAAAAAAATACTCAACATTTATGCTATTGCAACCTACCTCTCCCTTGAGAACTGCGATAGATATTAGAGATTCTTACAACTATTTTTTGACTATCGGGGCGAAAAATGTAGTTGGAGTATGTGAAGCAGAGCACTCGCCATTATGGATGAATACCCTTCCGGAAAATGGGAGCATGGAAAATTTTTTACAAAATATCAATAGAAACAGGCAAGAATTGCCGCAATACTATAGGATTAACGGAGCGATATATATAGCAGAAATAGAAAATTATTTAGTGAAAAAAAGTTTCTATGAACGAGACAGTTATGCTTTTAAAATGCCTAAAGAAAGATCGGTAGATATAGATTCGGAACTGGATTTTTTATGGGCTGAGACAATTTTAAATTATTACAAATAAAAAATCGCCATTAGGTGGTTTTTTATTTTTTTATTTAATAATTATCATTTTTGTTCGATATAGTTTAACGAATAAAGAATTATAGGAGTGGGATTAATGATTAATTTTAACAACATAAATAGCGTAAGTCGGGTGCAAAAAGTTAGTGCCGTTTATCAAAGTTATGATAAAGTAAAAAATGTAGTAGCGAGTGGTAAGACTGTCAAAGATAGCAAAGATCAAGTTATTTTGTCGGCGGAAAGCTTAGAAAAACAAGCGCAAATGCAACAAATTAGCGGTACTAGTTTCGGGGCGGCTCGCGAAGAACGGGTGGAGAGTATTGCCCGTAAGGTGCAAAACAACAATTACCAAGTTAATGCTTACGATGTGGCCAGTAAATTTATTGAAACTCAAAAGGGGGAATAGTTATTTATGTATGAAAAACTTTTGGGTGTTTTAGAAGAACTATACATATTATTACGACATATATATGACCTAGCCGTGGAAAAGAAACAGGTTTTAATAAATGCGGATAACGAGCAGCTGACAAAGATTATGCGCTTAGAAGAAGAGCATATGCTGAAAATTAATCGCTTAGAACAAGAACGTAATCGGATAATTCAAGAAATGGTGCGTGATAAGGTAGTAAGCAGTCCGCTGAAAAATTTAAGTGAGATAAGAGTTTGGGCAGAAGCGAATAGCTTAGTGCGCTTACAAAACTTGACAGAACGGTTATTGGAATTATCAAAACAATTAAAAGATGCCAATGAAACTAATGGTTATTTGCTGAAACAAGCAATTAATGTTGTAACCTATAGTGTGAACCGCATGACTCAGGCACAAGCCGCCCCTGTATACGGTCAACATACTGGCAAAGGAAAAATTGAACAACAAACAACTAATACGAAGAAAGTATTTGATTATAAAGCTTAAAGGAGATCGAATATGCGACCAACATTTAGTGGCTTTAACACGGTGGTAAGAGGGGTATATGCAAGTCAAGTTTCCCTAGATACAGTAGGACATAATATTGTTAATCAAACAACAACGGGCTATTCGCGACAAAGGGTATCGCTTTCAACTACACGCTCACTAGATATAAATACCTTTAGTGGACCAGCTAAACTAGGTACGGGTGTACAAGTAACCAATATTGAACGGGTTCGTAATCCTTTTGTTGACCAGCAAATTTGGCGAGAAAATGCAAGTTTAGGGATGAGTACAACTTTGGTGGAAATGTTAAGTAGAATAGAAACGATGTTCCCTGAACCATCGGAAACTGGTTTAAAAAGTTCGATAGATGCATTTTGGACGGCTGCGCAAACATTAGGAGCTAATGCAGCTGATCCTGCGGCGCGCAGTACTTTTAGACAAACAGGGGTTAAGTTAGTAGAATCTATGCAAGAAGCGGGCCGACAATTAAATTCAATGGCTAGTGACATCAATGAGGTTTTGACAACTAAAGTAACTAAGGTTAATGAAATCAGCAAAAAAATAGTGGCTTTAAATAAACAAATTTCTAATTTTGAATCGGTGCAGAGCATGCCCGCTAATGATTTGCGCGATCAGCGCGATGCTTTAGTAGATGAGCTGTCAAGTTTAGCAAGAGTTACAGTCCAAGAAGACTTAGAACATAACTATGTTGTTCAACTTAATGGAGTAGTTTTAGCCAATGGTTCTAGCTATACGGAATTGAAGACGGTTGTTGACTATGATACAGATATTTATAAAAAGTATAATATGCGTACTTTGGGAATAGAAACCAATGATAAGCCCCCAATTAAGTTAAATATTACTACCGGGGAAATTGGAGGTTTATTGGAGTCGCGCGATTCCGACACTAATGGTGTAAAAGGATACCGTGATATGTTAGATACGATTGCGCAGTCTTTTTTATGTGATTTCAACCAAGTACATCGCGAAGGCTATGGCTTAGATAATTCTACCGGCACCAACTTTTTTGGTCGCGATGGAATTCAGTATGCTGATATAACTAGTATTGGACAAGATCCAAGTGTGGTAGCTACTGCGAATGTCGATGCGCCAACTTTTACCTTTAAATCTTATAATAGCCTTAACGCTAGTACAATTAGCTTAGACGTAGCTGCCATAAATACGGCAACTCCACCTAGAGCTACATCTTTTGCTTTTACGATGAATGGTGGCGCGTCAGTTACTGTAGATGCGAACAACAAAGATTTAACTTTATCTTATGATGAGCTAAATGGCAGTTATCGTATTAAAGGTAAATATGGTACTAACAATGAAGAAGTAGATTTATCCTTTAAATTAGATACAAATAACACTAAAACTAGCGTAGTAGGGGATAATTATGCTTTAACATTCCCAGATAAAATAATTACTGGTAATAGTGGTGTTACAACAAACTGGTTAGATGAATTGAAGGTGAATGATGCACTTTTTGACGCTAAAACTGGTTTAGATAAAATTGCGGCAAAAACTTTAGCAGCTAATATTGAAATGGTTTACGCTTCGGCCAATAGAAAAAATGTACAACTCAATACGGCAACAAAACCAGTGAAAACGCAAACCGTAAATGTGGCTGAAGGTCAAAGTAGAGTTTTAAGTCAAATACCACAGGCTACCATCACTGAAGGGTCTTACTATAATGGCGCGGGTGATGGCGAGTTTTCGCTAGAGGCGACAGAAATAAAAGATGGGAAAATCAGTAAATTCAAATTAACTCTAGATGGTGTGAGCAAGGATATTCCTAGTGATGAAATTGCAGTAAGCATGGATAGTAGTGGAAATATTCGCGTGCAAGATAAAACTGTAAGCCCAGCTATTTTTGATTTAACTTTAAAGATGAATTATGGTACTGATGGTAAATTAACTAATAAAATAGGCGATAAATATAATTTTGTTTTACCAAAAGCGGGAACAGTAACAGCGACTAATGTAGCTAATGCTAATATTCCAGCCGCAACTTTAGTACCAATTGCTAATTACCAAGGACCGTTAGCGGGGGATGTGACTATTAAAGTTTTAGAGGTGGATTCTACCAGTCAACGTCCGACTAAACTATCGGTGCAGATGGGCACAGGAGAAATACAGACTGTTCCAGGTGGTAATTTAGCGCTGACTAAAGATTCCCAAGGAAATTACACGATAGCGGGTAGATTAACTAGTGGACAAGATATAAATTTTGCAGTTAACTTGGAAACTACTGCAGGTAAAGTTAGTATGGTTGGCGATGAGTATGTTTTTACTTTGCCTGGAGTTACAAAGTTAGCAATCGGTAATGCTAACAATGTTAATGCCGATATTCCATCGGCCACATATAGTCCTACTTCGGAATATGCTGGACCGATAAGTGGCGATATAATTCTACAAGTTGCCGAAGTTGATGCAACTAGCAAACGGGCTAGTAAATTTAAGGTGATGGTAGGTAGTAGTGAATTAACAGTTCCTAGTGAAAAGTTAACTTTAACGAAAGATAGCTCTGGCAATATGACGATTAAAGGAACTTACACGGAAAACGGTGTGGAAAAGAATTTGAATTTAACCGTGCAGTTAGAAACTACAGCTGGAAAGACTAATAAAATAGGCGATAAATATACTGTGTCAACCGCAGCACTTGGCAATATGGCGGTTACTGATACAGTTTCAGGAACTAGTCCAACAATGAGTATCGTTGCTGGTTCAAATTATGCAGGGGTAGGATCTGGAGCTATAAAACTAGAAGTTACAGAAACAGCTGGTATTCCGTTACGACCTAGTAAGTATAAATTAACTTTGCCAGGACAAGCAGGGATAGAAATTCCTAGTGCGAATATAAACGTTGACATGGATGTTTTCGGAAATTTAAATATCAAAGGTGTAGATTCAGCTGGTAACAAGCTAGATTTAAACTTGAAATTAGATGCTGATTTTAATAAGCAAAGCGTAGTAGGAGATAGTTATACAGTTACAATTGATCAAACGGCAACAACTGTAGCTTCAACTAGTGGGAACGTCGATAAACCAGCTTTGAGTATGGAAACATCGACCTATTTGAAATTTCCTAACGGACAAAGTCAGTTAACTGTGTTGGAAGTAGATCCTGCAACTCAAAGACCGACTAAATTTAGATTGCAATTACCTGATCAGGAAGCAGTGGATATTCCTAATGCTTCTATAAATGTATTATTAGATCCATTGAATACGCTTCGTATTTTGGGGCGAGATGCTAAAAACAACGAACTAGATTTAAAATTAAGCATAGATTCTGACCCTAGTAAAAAAAGTTCCTTGGGCGATGTGTATACTTTGGACTTGCCTATTGCCACAGTAGCAACGGCAGCTGCCGTAGGCATGGATGTTGTAACAGTAGATAAGTATAGTGGAGTTTTAGATGCCATCAATTTGGAGGTAACGCAAGTATCACCCACTACTGGGCGTCCAGCTCAATTTAAAATGACTATTGCGGGACAGGATCAATTAGTTCCCAATGCCAATATACAATTTACAGTAGCAGCAGATGGGAAGATAAACATTAAAGGTCGGTATGCCACTGGCAAAGATCTAGATATAACTTTGCAGATGGGTGCAGGAACTAGTGCTTTGGCGGATACATATACTATTAATTTTGATAATCTTGATACAGAGGTTGGGGTTAATCCGACAACTACCCCACCAGCAGCAGTATTGCAAACTGGGAGTTATTATAATGGTACGGGTGAAGGTGAGATAAAATTGCAGGTAACTGCAATTAATCCGCTTACTGGTCGTCCCAGTGCTTATACAGTTTTTCAAGATGGGAAAAAATTAGATGCAGATAATTATACGATTGCGTTAGACAGTAATGGTAATGTGAAAGTTGCTAGTACTAGCAAAAATACCCAAGCATTTAGCTTTACCATGAATGTGGCTGCAGGAGCTAGTACTGTTGGTGATGAATACGATTTTAAACTTAACAAAGTAACGGTTGAGGTCGAAAATAGTCGTAAACAACCAGAAATTCCTAAAGGTAGTTTGCTGGCTGGTTCATACTATAATGGTGCTGGAACCGGAGCATTTTCTTTAGAAGTTAGTGATCTTAGTGCAACGACGCCGCAAATCCCAACTGAGTTTAATTTTAAGCTAGATAATGGGGCTACAGTAACAATTCCTGATGCTAATATTAGTGTAACGGATAATGGTGATGGGACTTTCACAATCACAGATACAGCAACTTCAACGTTTAGTTTGATTTTAAAAATGGATCGGGGTGTATTGGGGAACTTAAATTCTACTATAGGCGATAAGTATACTTTTACTTTACCTAAAACTAGTAATGTAGGGGCGGCTAATGCTGCTAATCCTGATATTCCGAGTGCAACCCTAGATGATGGGGCTTATTACGCTGGAGCAACGGGTGGCGATATAATCTTGAATGTCTTAGCCGTAGATACAGCTACTCCACCTCGTCCAACTAAATTTGATTTGTCGATTGATGGTAAGGTGCAAACTATTCCTAACGATGATATTACAGTGACTATAAATGCTGTGACGGGTAAGTATGAAGTAAAAAGCAAAGATGGCAAATTAGATTTTGCCATAAATTTAGATCTTAATGCCGCTAAAATTAGTGCGCAATTAGATACTTATCGTTTTCAAATTCCAACTGTGACTGTAACTCAAGTTAATACTAACACTAATGCCACATATAACAATCTACAAATTCCTAATGCTAGTGTGAGTAATGCCCACTATCAAGGTAATAAGACTGGTGAATTTAAACTAGAAGTAAGTAAGGTAGATACTAATGGTAAACCAACTGCGTTTGAGCTTACAGTTAATGGCACAAAAGTAGCTAGTACTGATGTAACAATTACTATTGATCAGCAATCTGGAAAGGTTAAGGTAACTGGCTCTACATATTCATTTGATGTGGACTTAGATTATACTGGCGGAGTTAAGTCAGATGTAGGCGACAATTATAATTTTAAAATTATGCCTTCAGCCAAAATCGATTCTATGAACTATAACTCAACAACGAGCCGAGACTTTGAAGTTGCTTTGACGAACAAAATCACTGTTACGGACTATAATTTAGCTAATGCAACGGATTTTCAATTATCGATTAGTAATTTGACTCCTGAGATTGTGGGACCGCCTCAAACACCAGGTTCTTTTGATATTACATATTCTACCGATGGTGGTGCAACGACAACAACGATACCAGGAACGATTAATAATGGAGTAGCTACAGCGCAAATCAATACACCCCCGTCTTATACTATAGATTTGAATTTTGATGCGAGTAGCTTAAGTGATGGCAAGGAAATTAAATTTAGTGTGGAAAACACCTTAGAAGGCAAAACGCTAAATCAATATGAGGCTAAATATACAACAGATGCAGGGGTTACTTATACGGAGGCAGCTGTTTCCACAGTTGCTGGCGGCACGGCAGCTGAAGATAAAATTAGGTTGCTAGGAGATAATTTTGATATTGTTCTAGATATTCCTACTGATGAACAAAAATTAGGTGATAAGTACAGCTTTAATGTTGGCGCCAAAACAGATATAATAAGCTTAGTAGATCCTTTAGGTTATAAATATGCTGGTAAAGTAAATACGACCTATGAAATTACAGTGCTTGCGGTAGATACGAATGGCAAACCTACGAAAGTACAATATTCTATGGACGGCGGGGTAACTCAAAAGACAGCAACACTTGACTCTAAAGGAAACATCAATATGAAAGGCGATCTGCCTTTTGCCTATGACATCAGTGTAGCGGTTAATAAGAGTGTCAAGGCTGGTGATAATTTCGTTTTTGAAGCTCGGCCAGATTCGGGTGGAGCGGCACAGTTAGTGAATAAAACTACTATTCAGTACGATAGTACAGCTTCGACTAATTTCCAGTTAAAAGTGAGTAAATTAGCCGATGAAAAAGGCGGTATTAGCGAAATTGAGTATACATTAGATGGTACGATTTGGCGACGGGGCACAGTGCAATACAATGCCGAAACTGGCAAATCTTCTGTAATGTTAGATAGTAGTGACAACTTAGTTGATGGTAGTACAGCACCTTCAACCTTCAATTATAAAATTGAGCTAGAGATTAATGCTGATACAGCTAATAACAAGGGCGATACCTATACCTTTACCATGCCTCAAGGCAATGGTTCAGGGGATAATGCAGTAAGATTGGCGCAATTTATTAAGGTAGGACCGAAGGATGCTAGTGTTACTAAGGATTCACCGAATTTAGGCTTAACTCAATATAAGGCAGTTATGGATAAGTCGATTTCCAATTTCTACGAAGGGCAAATTGGCGTACTGGGAATACAAAGTGAAAATGCTGCAGATACCACGGAAAACACTAAAATATTAGTTGATCAAATGCTTGGCTGGCGTTCGGAAGTGTCAGGTGTGAATTTAGATGAAGAGCTGGCTTTAATGATTCAATTTCAAAAAGCCTATAATGCTTCGGCCCGAATGATGACGACGATGGATGAGATGTTAGAAAAACTTATCAATGGTACGGGTACTGTAGGTAGATAAAAAATAGGTAGGTGAAAATAAAGATGGCTTCTAGAATTGGAACACAACATATGACATATCAATTTTTAAATAGCTTAAACAAAACCCTGGCCAAACAAAGCGAACTTACAGAAAAAATGACGGATGGGTTAGATTTGCATCGTCCTTCTGACGATCCGATTCGGGTTGTTAGAAGTTTACGTTTTCGCAGTAGCCAAGGTGAGCTGGAAAAATTTGATCAAAATGCCAATGATGCTATATCTTGGCTTACTAGTACAGATTCAACTTTGCAAAATATGACCTCGCTGTTAACTAGAGTAAAGGAACTAACTATTCAAGCTACCGCACCTAATCCGGAAAGTTCGATTGCAGCGATTGGGGAAGAAATAAATGGTATAATTGACAATATGGTAGAAACTGCGAATATAAAAGTCGGCAATCGCTTTTTGTTTTCGGGACAGGCGGATGCTACGCAACCTTTTGTGCGTCAAGAAGATGGGAGTGTAGTATTTCAAGGTGATAATAATTACATTTCTTTAAAGTTACAGGCTGGAGCGGCTTCGCCAGGACAAGATTCAGTTAATACTACAGCTGCAGAAGCTTTTGGACCAGATTTAGAGGTGTTTAATCAATTAAATATTCTCCAAAAAGAATTGCGGAGTGGGAGCCCAGATTTAGCTTGGGTGTCAAATGTGGGACTAGCTAGCGTAGATTCGGCACAGGATCGAGTGATTGCAGCCAATACTAAAGTAGGTACGAGAATGTCTACTTATGAGATGATGCAAAATATCATTGGCGACAACTCTAATCGGGTGTATGAAGATTTAGCTAAAAATGATGACTTAGATATGGCTAAAGCGACAATTGATATGAAAAGTAGTGAACTCTTATATCGAGCATCACTTTCTATCGGTTCCAAAATAATGCCGACTTCGTTGTTAGACTTTTTGAATTAAAAATAAACTTGGCGGAAATGGTGAGGTGGTATAAATGTTTCAAATCCAAATTCAGTCTAGTCCGGCTAGGCTGGATATCTATCCAGCTCATACCAAGTTGGATTTGCAGACGGAAGCGCAAAAAATTGAACAAACGCAACCAGCCGCCATTTTGGAAATAACTGGCAATAAAGGCGGTACTTTGGAAATTGATACTGTCGATGCCCGTTATGCTATGGGCTATAAAAACAATACCGCTTTGCGGCAAGATATGGCTAGTGAAGGAAAACAGGCTACCTCGGACTTTATTGACCGGATGGTTGATGAGGGAAATCGGCTAATGCAGATTGAAAAAGGATTTCAAGCTATCTATGATATTTCTTGGGAGTCTGTTAACCCGGATATTCCCTCAGCGCCTGTTATTAAATATAAACCAGGACCAAATATTAGTTATACTAAAAACCAAGCATTACAAATCAACTGGCAAACCAATAAGGCCACTTTAAATGTTCGGGCAGCAAAGGTAGTTAATAACACGCAAGTTGCAAAGGTAACGAGCAATGTAGCTAGTTATGGAAGCCTAAATATTGATTGGGTAGGCAAGGCTAGTCCAGGAATAGATGTGAAAGCATAGGAGGGCATATGATTACAGTACAAACAATTAGATTCGGTGAAGTTCAAGTAGATCCCAAAGATGTATATAGATTTGTAAAGCCACTACCGGGGTTTGAACAAGAGGTGCAATTTGCCTTACTGCCTACGGGACAAGAAGATTTTTTGTATTTACAATCGCTGCAAACTCCGGAATTGACCTTTCTCTTGACCCAGCCTTTTGTTTTTTTTCCAGAATATGTTTTTGACTTAGATGATGCTGCACAACAAGATTTGAAGATTGTTTCTGAAACTGATGTGCAGGTTTATAGTATCGTGAAAATTGAAAAAAACACAGAAGATATTTTGATTAACCTTACGGCGCCAGTTGTTTTCAACATCAACAAAAATCTAGCAAAACAATATATTATAAACTCTTCGCCTTATAGTATTAAGCAACCTTTAGATAAACCCTTAATAAGAAAAGAGCAAGAGCAATATGCTAGTTCTTAGTAGAAAAAGTAAACAAAGTATTGTAATTGGCGATGAGATTATGTTGACAGTTGTAGAAATAAAGGGCGATGTGGTAAAATTAGCTATAGATGCGCCGCGTGATGTTAATATTTATCGTGGCGAGCTTTATCAAGAAATAATGCTTGCAAACCGTGAAGCAATAGTGGATAATACGGTGGTAGAAAATCTCTTACAAAAAATAAAAAAATAATAAAAAACATTTAAGTCCTAAAATATTTCAACGATATAAGGGTTGATAGTGACAGTTGAGGAGATTATATCGGCCGAAAATTTCCAAAACTGTTTATTATACAAAAAAAGGGCAAGGATGCCTAATAAAAATATCAAGGAGGATATTAACCATGATTATCAATCATAATATTTCTGCGATGAATACTCATCGCCAAATGATCACAAACACTCAAAATTCTTCTAAAAACTTAGAAAAACTTTCTTCAGGTCTTCGTATCAACCGCGCTGGTGACGATGCTGCAGGCTTGGCGATTTCTGAAAAAATGAGAGCGCAAATCCGCGGTCTTGATCAAGCAAGCCGTAACTCTCAAGATACAATTTCTTTGATTCAAACTGCTGAAGGTGCATTGAATGAAACACACAGCATTCTTCAACGTATGCGTGAACTTTCTGTACAATCCGCAAATGATACAAACACTGATGACGACCGTAAAGAACTTCAAAACGAAGTAAAACAATTGATTTCTGAAATTGACCGTATCGGTAACACTACTGAGTTCAATACTAAGAAATTACTTGACGGTTCAGCTAAAGGTGTTAAAGATGCTGTTGAAGGTTCAGTAAAAGTTAACAACAACTCAGCATTGACAATTGATAAAGCAGGTATGGAAAAATTAGCAGAAGCAGCTAAAACTGTAGGTGTTGATGGTGCATTCATGCTTATCCGTAGCGATGCTAACCAAGTTGTAGAAGATATCGCTGGTGCGATTGAAAAA
The DNA here is from genome assembly GCF_000384135.1 of Succinispira mobilis DSM 6222. NCBI lineage: Bacteria > Bacillati > Bacillota > Negativicutes > Acidaminococcales > Acidaminococcaceae > Succinispira > Succinispira mobilis. The sequence goes on along the minus strand of NZ_KB913028.1, from coordinate 2,048,123 downwards.
ACACTTGCAGCTGGTACTGGTTTTACTGATAAAGTAGCCAATGCAGTTAATGAAGCTATTAAAGTTGCTGAAGACTTAAAAGTAGACAGCACAATGCTTAATAAATTGCGTACAGCAGCTAACAAAGCAAGCATGAGTGACACTCAATTAAATATCGTTAAAGATGAAGCTGGCCGCATTAAAGGTGTTGGCGATGCAGCGGTAGCTGCAGCGGTAAATGCAGCGGAAACATTGCAAAATACAGCTTCTGTAGCCGTAACGGCAGCAGTAAATGCTGCAGTATTGGTAGAAAATGCGGCTTCTACAGCGGCAGGTTCTGCAGTTCATGCGGTTTCTTTAGCGGTGGCGGCAGTTACTGGTGCGATTGCCAGTGCTATTGATAAGGCTGGACTCGTTAAGAATAGCGCTTCTTCAGTTTTAGGAGATGGATATATTGCAGCGACAGGTGTTATTAAGGCAGCTACAGCAGCAATAACTGCTGCTAAAAATGCAGCTACGGCTATTAAAACCAGTATCGAGAGTAACTTAGATGATGTTGTAGGAGTTGGGACTAATGTAAAAGCAGTGCTTGATGGCTTAGCTAATAAACAATATGTTGATGCAGCTGACGCGAAAGCTCAAGCCGCTAATGCCCTTGATAGTTCAGCAGTACGCGATGTTATGGGTAGTGCTGTAGTAGATAAAATGTTAAATGCGGTAAATGCTTTAGCAAGTAATGCGGACTCAGCTACGGTACAAGCCACTGTGAAAAAAGCCATGACCGATAATGCTAAAGCCGCGGTTACTAATGCTATTACTAATAAAGCAGTAGAAATGACTGGTAACACTACATTAGCTGCAGCAATTGCCAAAGTTGCGGTAAATGATGATGGTAGTACTAATGATGAAAGCATGGTAAAAATGGACCTTGGTTACAAAAATGCTATGTCTGACATTATGAAAAATGCTGCTTACCAAGAAGCTAAGAAAACTAACAGCGAGGCAATATCTAAGGCAATGGCAGACGCTATTGTTTCTGGTACAGAAGTAAAAACTAATACAGAAGTAAAAGCTAACTTCGTATTCCAAACAGTAGTAAGTGGTGAAGCAAAAGATCGGGCAATTGATAGTATGTCTGTATCTTCAGCACAAACAGCAAAAGCCACAGCAGATATTATGGTTAGTGGATTAGCTGTAAAAACTACAGCTACTGTTCTAGCAAGTAGTGATTTTAAAAAAGTTGTTGAAACTGCAGGACGCGAAGTGGTTTCTGCTTTTATGCAATCACAAGGTGTTTCGAAAGCGATGGCTAATGCTGTAGCTGAAGCAACTATAACAGATATGACGGTAGAGGCTGCTGACGCAAATGTAACTGCTAAGTCTGTATATAAAACTGCACTTGATACTTATGCGCGTAGTAAAGCGGAAGAATCTGCTTTGTCTAAAGGGGTTTCAGCTAATGTAGCGAAAACCATTGCCGAAATAGCAATTGTTAATGCAACGCAAGTAACAGCAGCAAGTGTTTTGACTGATGGAAGATATGTAGCGGCAGTTCGGGCTGACATGGTAACAGCAGCTCAAGGAGCGGCTTTGGCTAAAGGTGTATCGACTGAATTAGCTAATACTATTGGTGATAAAGTAGTTCTTCAAGGTGGAACTACTGCATCAGCAGGATATGCAACTGGTGATGCTGAATACACCGCGGCTCTTAACAAGGATTTAAAAGCAACTTCAAAAACCGCAGCTCTTAATAAAGGGGTTAGTGAAGAAGTGGCTCAAACTATTGCAGATGCAAGTGGTGTGGCTGTAGCCGCAACTGCTGTTAATACTTCTGGAACAATTAAAGGTACAACTTCTTATCAAGCGGCTTTAGTAAAAGACATGGAAACTGGTGCTGCTGCAAAAGCAGTAGCTAATGGTGCGATGGCTGAAGTTGCTAACGTAGCAGCTGATATGGCTGTATCAGCTAATGGTTCAGTGGCTAGTACTGTTAATGTTATTAAAGCTACTGATGCTTATAAGAGTGTAGTAACTAAAGTTATGAAAGAACAAGTAGCTCAAGCTGGTAAAGAGTTAGGTTTAACAGCAGAGTTAACTAGCAAATTAGCTGATAAAGTAGTTCTTGAAGGTGGACAGATAGCTACTGATGATACAGAAACTTATAAAGTTGCTGTAGAAAATCAAAAAGTAGAAGCTAAAAAAGTACTTGACAACTTGATTGGCACTGGTTCCATCAATGATGCAATCATGGAAAAATTAATTACTAGTACTTATGGCGATGTAAATACTCAAGCTAAAGTTACTGCAGATACTACGGTAGCTACAGAAACTATGAACAAAGCAGTTAGCCTTGCGAAAGAAGCTTTGGCAACAGAATTGCCAGACACTTTCAATAAAGCTGAATTACAAGTAGCTATTGAAGCAGCAATGACTACTGACAATGGTACTAAATTCAACACTAAAGCTAATGTAGTAGCGGATAGTGAAGTAGCAACTAAAACTAAAGCAGCTCTTGCTGATGAAATGAGCAATGAGTTCAAATTAGTAGACAACACTGGTAAACAAAACACAGTTAAATTTAATGATGATGGTTCATTAGATTTAAGCAAATCTGTAGCTGGTCTTCAAGGTGAAGGCGCAACTGTAAAACTTAATTTCGAAAACATGAAAGTTGGCGATAGCGTAACTTATGTATTCGGTAAAGCGGAAGCTGCATCTACAAACCTTGATGAATCTATCTTAACTCACATCGGTGCTAACTCTGGTCAAACAGCGTTTATCTCTGTAGGTGATATGCGTGCAGAAGCTATCGGTGTAGATAAAGTAGATATTTCTAGCAAATTTGGGGCTCAAGTTGCAATTGAAACTATCAATAATGCAGTGACTAAAGTATCTTCTCAAAGAAGCTTACTAGGGGCAATGCAAAATAGATTAGAACATACAATTAACAACTTAGGAACAGCTTCTGAAAACTTATCTGCCGCTGAATCTCGTATTCGCGATTTAGATATGGCTAAAGAAATGACTATCTTCCAAAAGAACAATATCTTAAATCAAGCAGCTCAAGCTATGCTTGCGCAAGCTAACCAACAACCACAAGGCGTTGTACAACTTTTAAGATAAAATAAGTTTTAATGGCTGGACAGTCAAAGTTCTAAAATATTTGAAGCAGGTTGGGTGACCAACCTGCTTCTTTAATAATAGATATTGGAGGCAGTAGCTTTATGAACACACATCTAACCAATATTAGTGAAAAAATCTTACAAATTCAGCAAAATATTTTTAATAATGAAGTGGAAAAATTGGCGGATAGAATTTTAGAATTAATGGAATACATTTTGCAACAGGGTGATATTTTTTCAGTAATACAAATTCAACAACTAAATACAATTTTCTTAGAGCTCTTAAATAGCGTGGAACAAGCGGACTATTTGTTAACGGCGGATATTTTGGAGTACAAGCTCTATGAATTTATAAAAAGCTGTTTATTGGAGGAGTGTTGATGAACTACTTAAAGAATAATAAAGAGTTTTTAAAAGGTTATAGAACAGATTTATTGGAATTAGTAAGAAATTATGAAAAAAATAATCGTTATGCTAAGAATATCGAGTGGGACGAAAATGCTTGTGAAATAAGGGTTAAGCAGGGCAAAAAAAATATTTATTTGCATAGTATTTATAATAAGACTCGGGAAATCGAACAATTAATAAAAAATAAACCTAAGCAAATAGAACAGTTATGTCTTTTTGGACTGCCAGATAATAAGCAATTAATAACAATTGCTAGGTATTTTGAAAAACTAAAAAGAATCTTTATCGTTATTCCTAGCATTGGTTTATTTTACAAATGGTTGCAATATAATAATTTATCAGAATATCTAACGGAATTTACCAATACAGTAAATTCGGAGGAGCTAGTTTTGGTTGTTGCCGATGAATTTGAACAGGTAGAATCGACAATTATAACACTTACCAATGTTGGGCAGCACGAAAAAATAGTAGTGTTACCATTTGTTAGTTACTTAACCTTGTTTACAGAGTTTTTTTTGAAGATTTGCCAATGCACCAAAATTGCTTTAACTGATAAAAATATTATGGACGTTACACGTAAATTTTGGAGAAACACTTGGTTAATTCATAATTGGAGTGTTTTAAAAGCAAAGACGGCTAATTTATTGCATTTGAAAGAACTGTTTGCACGTAATACTTGCATTGTGGTTGCTGCGGGGGCTTCTTTGGAAAAAAATATTTCCCTGTTGCAAGAAGCTAGAGACAAGGCCATAATAATTGCTGCGGGGACTGCGATTTCTGTTTTGGCAAAGCATGGCATAAAACCTCATTTTCATATGGCTGTAGATGGCAGTGATTTGGCTAACAGAATTTTTGCAAACACGAAAGATTTAGATATTCCTCTGATTTGCTCCTATTCAGTATATAGTCCTTTGCTTCGAGAATATAAAGGTAGTATTTTTACTTTTGCGATTGATGCGATGGATAAAATCGCTATAGCGGCCTATAAGTATTTTTCCGAGGATTTATTAATTTCTACGGGTGGCTTGTCAGTAGTAAATATTGCCCATGCTATTGCGGTGCAAATGGGTTGTAAAAAAGTCGTTATGGTCGGACAAGACTGTTGTTTTTATGGTAATAAGGTGCATGCTAAAGGTTCGTGGTCTGAGGGGAGTCGGCATAATCAAAGTGATAATAGCATTTTGTTACAGGATATTAATGGTAAGACAGTTTACTCATCGGATGTATTTATTGGTATGAAAAGAGCGATAGAAAGGTTTATTGAAACAGCGCCGAACTGCAAATTTATTAATGCGACTGAAGGTGGTTTACCTATAATTGGCGCCCGCAATATGACTTTGCGTCAGGTTATTGACAAAGAGTTGAAAAACAAAACTGATATTGAAAGCACCATTAAAGAAATTTCGGAAAAATCTTTAGGATTAATAGCCCGAAAACAGGAATTGGCGAAACAATATGCAGCGGGATATAAAAAAGATATGTTACTTTTACAAAAACTTCTTTTAGAACAAAAAACTATTTTATTACAAATAAATCACTGTGATGAAGGCAACAAAAATTATGAAATAATTAGTAAGGCCATAAATGTTTTTAAAGAACTTGATCAAAATGCGATTTTCTTGGAAATGATGAAAGAAAACTTTGTTTTTGATATCAATGAAGCATTGTTGCTGGATTTAGGTGAATATAAATATGAATTGTGGGAAGGGCTATATCTAGTTAATAAACGTTTGCTAGAATATGTTAATGCGGCAGTTGTTCTAGCTGAGGAATATTTACAAGAACGCCCAGAAATTAATAGAGTTATTTTCGTAAGACAATAGTGCGGTTAGAAAGGAGAAACTTGCAAATGAAATTAGTAGTGACACATTATGATAAAATGCATATTCGGGAATTGTTTCCTCAGCAAGAACAGCAGCATTTATCTGCTCGACCTTTTCCACACACATTGCTTACTACGGTAGGTTTGTATGATTTTGCTGGGCAAAAATATTATTTAGAACAAGAAGGCCTATATCGTTTTTACTCTTTAGATCCAGAAACTTTAGATGTAAAGCATAGTTTTCAACAAATCGTTTATCAAGAAGATACGCGAGCGCTAGTGTCAGGGTTGCTCAATTGCATTTATGATCAAAATATTAGCGTAATTCAATCGACGCGGGTAGAATATTTGTTGAATATATCAGGCAAGTTAGCAGATACTACAGGGTTTGATTTAATTAATTTTTATATGGATGAACTTAAAATACCTTGTAGACAATTACCAATATATTCAGTTACTGGTAAAGTTGTTATACATCGTTTGCTAGAGATTTGGGATGAACTAAGTCAAGAGTGGTTTATGGTCGATCCCGTATATGGTTTAGAACTTAAAAATGTGACTTATCAAGATTTTGCGACGCGCAACTTTGATAAAATCTTGCAACCCGAGAACTTTGAACACTTGGCTTATGTACAACGTTCTGTACCAGAACATTTACAACTTTGGATGCATAATTTCCAGTTCAATCCAGTTACTTATAAATATTTCATGAGCAATGAGAATTTAGTGTATCTAACTTATGAGCGTCCACGCGATAGCTTTGTAGTGGATGAGCAACAAGCAGAGCGCTTGCAAGCAGCAGGTATTGATAAAATTCGCAATGAAGATATTATTGTAAAACCTTTGGCAACAATTATGCAAAGGTTATATTATCAAGAACAAATTTATTCTTGGAATAATGGGATTAAACATACAAAAGCTTGGTTTGCAGAAAAATAAAATTTTTAGTTAATATTTGGCGAAAAGATTCGATAATACAGATAAAGGGTTTTCGAAAAAATAAAAATTTATATATATTTTTTGGAGGGATTCTTATGAGTATAGGTATAAATTCATTGTCAACTAGTCCTGCAGATATGTTCAGTGTAACTCCAAGTCCGGTGACAACCGATGCTGCGGTGCATGCAGCAACAAGAGATGTTCCGAAAGTTGAAGAACAGAGTAAGAACAATACCCAAGCAGCACCAGAAAAACAGGTTAGTAAAGATGATTTGATAAACATGAGTAAGATGATGAGTCAATTTTTAGCAATGACTAACCCTGATTTAAAATTTGATGTACATGAAGATACTAATCGCCTTATGGTTAACTTAGTAGATGGTAAGGCTAATCGTGTTTTGAAAACTTTCCCTTCGAAAGAATTTTTAGATATGGTAGCAAGAATTAAGGATTATGTAGGGATGATAGTGGATAAAAAAGCCTAAAAGGAGGAAGTGCAATGACGGTAAGAAATGTCGGTTTAGTTTCGGGGATGGACGTGGAAAATATTGTAAAATCCATGGTTCAACCTTATCAAGACCGTTATGATAAGGAATATAAGAATAAGACTACTGCTGAGTGGAAGAAAGATGAGTATAAAACTATTTATACTAAAGAAGCGGAATTTAGAGCGAAAATGACGGAGTACAAGTTGAGTGCTACGGTTAGCCCGGTTAATTCTAATACTAGTAATAAAGAAGTAGTTACAGCAAAGGCTAATTCGGATGCTCTTAATGTACCACATACACTAAAGGTTAAACAATTGGCTAAAGCTGCGAGTGTAGGTAGTTCGGAAAAAATGGCTTCGGCTGAAAACAAAACCACCTTGAAAACTCAGTTTGCTAATGCTACGGATGTAAGTTTGTCGAGTGAATTTTCGATAACTGTTAATGGGAAAGAAATCAAAGTTGATCCAACCGCTAGCTTAAATCAATTATTATCTAATATCAATTCAGCGGGAGCAGGGGTTAAGACTACTTATGATGTGACGATGGATCGAGTATTTCTGATTAGTGAAAAAACTGGCTCTGAAGGGGTAATTGATTTTACTGGAACTAGTGATGCGGGCATGAAATTTTTAACCAATGCGTTAAAGATGAACTATAATTATCAAGATAGTAGTAGTGAAAAACTAGGTTCTGGCACTAAAACTACTTTGCTGACACAGTTTGCCGGCAAGGATGTATTGCCAGAGTTTACCGGTGATTCTAAGACTTTTAAAATTAGTATCAATGGTAAAGAAATAACTTTAGATGCTAGCAAAAACATGCAAAATATGCTTAGTACAATTAATGGCTCTGATGCTGGAGTTACCGCTAGCTATGATGAAGTCGCGGATACCTTTACGATTGTCGGCAAGGATGGCAAAAAAGTTGATTTTACCGGTACTGATGCCGCAGGCTTAAAATTCCTTAAGCAGGGGTTGAAATTGGGTACCGATGGCGGCGATAAGTTGCCAGCACGGACGCAAGGGCAAAATGCAATTTTTGATTTAGATGGTGTGACGGACTTAGAACAGGCTAGTAACTCCTTTTCCATTGCTGGAATTACCTATAATTTGACTGGTTTGGGCGAAGCGAATGTTACGGTAGAGCAAGATGTGGATAAGATTGTTGCTAACATGAAATCCTTTGTTGAGTTGTATAATTCTTTATTAACTTATACAACTGACAAAGCTAATGAAACTAAATATCGCACCTATAAGCCACTTACTGAAGATGAAGAAAGCAAACTTAGTGAAACTCAAGTTGAAAAATGGGAAAAACTGGCTAAAAGTGGTTTGCTTAAAAATGATGATATCTTAACTGGGCTAACGAGCAGTATGCGCAATATTATGATAACTAGTATTGAGGGCATAGATGGTAAATATAAAAATGCTGCGGCAATCGGAATTTCCACAGGTAGTAACTGGAAAGAAGGCGGCAAATTATATTTAGATGAAGATAAGCTAAAAACAGCTCTAGCAGAAGATCCTACGGCTGTTGCCAAAATCTTTTCGGGGACAGGCGATAAGAAAGAGGGTCGGGCAGGAGTTGCAGCTAAATTATACGATTTGATGACCAGTAGCATGGAAAAAATTGACGATAAGGCTGGGGTCTTACAGTATAGTAGTACCGAGGTTACCAGTATTCTCGGTAAGCAAATTAATAGCTATAAAAATAAGATGACATTATTGGAAAAACAGATATCGACTAAAGAAGATTATTACTACAAGCAATATGCTCAAATGGAAAAAGCATTACAAAAAATTCAAAATCAAACTAGTAGTTTATTTGGAGGGACTTCTTCTTAAGTAGATTGTAGTAACCAACAGAAATAGAATTTAAAGAAAATTCAAGGTAACTTTGGAGGAATATACGTGATTAATAATACTGGTGTAGGTGCTTACAAAAATCAACAAATTAATACCATGCCCCCGGAAAGGCTAACTTTGATGCTATATGATGGGGCCATCCGCTTTACCAAGGAAGCGATTATGGGTATTGAAAATAATATTGCTCCTAAAGATATTAATGAGGCTAGTATTAAAGCCCAAAATATTATTCGGGAATTTGTTTGCACATTAAAAGTTGATGTTAATCCAGAACTGGCAGAAGGCTATCTAAAACTTTATGATTATATTGAATATGAACTGCGGCAAGGTGTTTTTAAGCATGAAAAAATTCACTTCGAAAATGCTTTGCTAGTTCTGCAAGAGTTGCGTGAGGCTTGGTTTGAGGCAATGAAAATTGCCAAAGGAATTGGACAACCAGCTGCAAGTGCGGTTGCAGGCACAGTTGATTTTGGGAAGTGAGAATTTGAGTGATAAGACCAAAAAGCAATTGTTTGCCGATTATGCTTTTTTGACGCGGGAATTGGAAGATTTTGCAAACACAAAACATTTTGATATGTTTGCAGATTTATTGGAGCAACGTGATAAAGTAATTGCTTTTATTGCGGTAGCACCTGATCCAGATAACTATGTAGGTAGTGGTGCCTATGAAGATTTGAAGCAAGAGTTATTAGTTGCCGAAAAAACATTATTAAATAGAGTTAAATTTTTAATGCGCCAAATTGAACAACGTAAGACTATTAGTAGTGTCTATGATGTTTATGCGCAAAGTGCAAATACTGGTTATAATATCAATGCAAAAAGATAATTGAGTACTTGCAAAATGACTAGGAAAATTATATAATATTTGTTATCCAAATGACTTAGGTCTGTGGTTGCAAATCCAAGCCAGTCGCAGGCAAAAGGATCCACGTAAGCAACCAAAAGTGTTGTGAGCATGGTGCGGCTTAGAAGTAAGTCCTGCCGAGAAAATCGAGAGTGTGAGTAGTGAGGTGGCAAGCAAGCGTAGTAGCGAAAACTCCAGCAGGCGAGTGTGGGGGCAAAAACCAGGTCAGCTAGGTTATTTTTGGTAAGAAAATATATTTCGGGATAGTTCGCTATCCCGAAATTTTATTTTGCCTATTTTGTAATTATTGTAATGTACAAGTGTACATGTTATAATATAGAGATAGTTTAGTATAATTATAAAAGGTAGGTATAGCTAAGATGTCATTTGATTTTAAAGTGATAATGGAAGCATTTCCTTTGTTATTACAAGGTGCTGGGATAACAATTCAAATAACTGCCCTTAGTGTAGGATTTGGGATGTTAATCGGCTTAATAGTTGGTATAGCCAGATTATCTGACTTTGTTTTTTGTAGAGCTTTAGCCAGAATTTATGTGGATTTTATTCGTGGTACACCATTATTGGTGCAAATCTTTCTAATTTATTTTGCCTTGCCCATGCTTACAGGCCAAAGAATCGATCCGTTTATAGCTGCGATTTCTGCTTGTTCGATAAATAGTGGGGCCTATGTCGCTGAAATTTTTCGTGGGGGCATTCAATCTATTGACAAAGGACAGATGGAAGCGGGCCGTTCTTTAGGGATGACTTGGATGCAAACCATGCGTTATATTATCGTTCCCCAAGCCTTTAAAAGGGTTATTCCGCCGTTAGGCAATGAATTTATTGCAATGTTAAAAGATTCTTCCTTAGTATCAGTTATTGGATTTGAAGAGTTAACTAGACGCGGACAGTTGATAATTGCTCGTACCTATTCTTCTTTTGAAATCTGGTTAACTGTAGCTTTTATTTATTTAATTATGACTTTTGCAATTTCACGCTTGGTGGATGCTTTAGAGCGGAGGTACAATATAAAATGATAAAAGTTGATAAATTAAATAAAAAATTTGGCAGTTTGCATGTTCTGAAAGATGTGAGTATTGAAATAGCCCAAAATGAAGTTGTGGTAGTAATTGGCCCCAGCGGTTCAGGAAAAAGTACGTTTTTGCGGTGTTTGAATTATTTAGAAGAACCAACATCGGGGACTATTGTAATTGATAATATTGCCGTAGAAAATAATGAAACAATTAATGCTATTCGCAAAGAAGTAGGCATGGTTTTTCAAAGATTTAATTTGTTTCCCCATATGACGGTGCTTCAAAATATTATGTTGGCACCTTTAAAAGTAAAAAATATTAATGTTAAACAAGCGGAACAGGTAGCAATGGAGCTATTAGATAAGGTTGGTTTAGGCGACAAGGTCCATGCCTATCCAGAAAATCTTAGTGGCGGGCAACAGCAAAGAGTAGCTATAGCTAGAGCTTTAGCTATGCAGCCGAAAGTAATGTTGTTTGATGAGCCAACTTCGGCCTTAGACCCAGAGATGGTTAAAGAGGTACTAGATGTAATGAAAGATTTAGCAAAAACTGGCATGACCATGGTAGTAGTAACTCATGAGATGGGTTTTGCCAGAGAGGTGGGCGATCGAGTAATTTTTATGGATGAAGGGCGAATTGTGGAAACCGGGACTCCTGATGAAATTTTTAGCCAGGCTAAAGAAGAGCGGACACAAGGTTTTTTATCAAAAATCTTATAACAATAATCAAAAAACTCCAGGGGTGCAGTTGTGCATCACTGGTGTTTTTTTGTTGTTTTTAACGGCTTTTTCAATTCTAGAGCGAGAATACTAAAAATTACCAAGCTAGCACCATAAACCTGACTACTGGTTAGAGATTCTTGAAGTAAGGGGATAGCGATTAGAACGGTAAAGACTGGTTCTGAGGTGCTTACAATACAAGTGTGGGTGGGAGAGATATATTTCAACGCGGCAATAAAGCCTAAAATACCAACAATTGTTGAAAATATCGACATTGCCAATAAGGTCAAAAATCCTGAAAAAGTTAGGCTTAGATCAAAACCTGTTTGCATACTGCTTGTGAATAAAAATACAACAGTAGCACTTGCACACACATAGAAGGTTAAAACTAGTGAGGGTATTTCTCGGGAAATTTTGTTGCTTAAAGTTATATAGATTGCATAACTTATGCCGCTAAAAAGTGCCCAGAATAAACCTAAGTAGTTTAAAGACGTAAAATCAAGACCGATAACTAGGCTTAAACCTAAAAAGCAACTGGCAAAAGCTAAGAGCAGCGGTAGGGTTATTTTTTCTAGGCCGCAAATAAAAGCAATAATAGCGACAATGGCTGGGTAAATTTGGAAAATAATGGCTACCAAAGAAGCGGACAGATATTTGCTGGCGAGGGTAAACGATAGGGAGCAAATGGCAAAACCGATAGCCCCTAAGGCTAGAATTGGTAAGATCTTCTCACGCGGGAGTTTTAAAGAGATTTTTCTATAGGTAATATAGGCGAATATTAGGCAGGAAGAAAGAAAAAAACGAAAAAAAAGAATACTGCCTGTAGAAATATTTTGCGCGTAAGCTAATTTTACAAATATTGGTAAGGTTGCGAAACCGATGGCAGATAAAGTAGCTAGAAAGATTCCTTTTGTTGTTGCATTCATAATAAAAAAGTCCTTTGTTATTGTTAAAAAATATATACTATACTATAATTAAATAGTCTGATTGTCAAATTTTAGGCTTAAGCAAAGTTCGGAGCCAGAAAAGAGGTTGCAAATGCGAGATTTTTTAGTGGTGGATTTTGAATTCACCATGTATACAAAACGAGTGGGACGTCCCCGAGGGTTTTTCTCGGAAATATTGGAATATGGGTTGGTGAAATTAGATGGTCGCCAACATACTGTAATTACAGAAGCGCAAGCTTTTGTGAAACCGTCCTTTTTCCCAAAACAAGCTAAACAAGCTCAAGAATTTTCGATGATTACTAAAGCTGATCTAGATAAGGGGATTAAGTATGAAGAAATGTTAGAAGAGCTTAAAACTGTATATGAGCCTAATAATAATTACTTTGTGGCTTGGGGGGATGCTGATTGGCATGTAATAAAAGAAGCTTGTCAACGCTATGGCTTGGAAAACCCCATTCAATATGCAGATTATGTGGATTTATCAAGAGAATATCAAAGCTTTTTCAATGCTGAACGGCGGTTATCTTTAAAAAATGCTTTGGATGCCCAACAAATTGAATTAGCTGGAACTTGGCATACAGCGTTAGATGATGCGCGCAATACTGCTAAATTAGTGGCCCACATGCTAAAACTAGGTTGGGAAAAAAGTCAACAAGAGGAGTAATCTTATGATTATTCCTCTTGTTTTTCTCATTAGGTGTCGTAAGACTGTTGCGTAGCTGAAATATGCGAAATACCGCCAACTGATGATGGTGTTGCACTTTATTTGAAATTCACCTATACAAAAAACACCTTTTTCGCGATAATAAGATTTTTTAAGACCCATTATAGCGAAGGAAAGGTGTTTTTAAGGGGCACGCAATGACCAACACATATGATGTTTGTGAAGGCAACATATTGAGTTTTAGATTTAATGAATTATGAGAAATCATTAGAAATATAATAAAAAAGTTTTTTTGACACCCGTTGCCATTTACCATTAGCAGCGATTATAAGCTGGAGAATGGTTTGGGGAAGAGCCTATCTGCACTAAAGAGTTAGAAACCGCGTTTGGAGTTCGTTTATTTATGGGAATTTCACAGGGGATTATTCGATATTATCAGTAGCTAATAGTTCTGCGCCTTTATTGGCTTTGACTGTATCGAATTTGGCTACGACTGCATAGGTTATGGAGCAAAACAACCATTCAGCATAAATAACATGAGGTAATAAGCGCACACTAGGGACAGTTTGCCAAACTACAAGGACAATCAGCCCAACTAGTAAGGTATAAAAACCGGCGTTAATTGAGGTTTTTTCTGGGGCGAACAGTGCTACCAAGACAATTACGCTAAAGGCAGCGGTTAGACTTAGCCCGGCCATGATAGTGGGGATTATGCCTGAAACTGATAAAGCAATGCCAAAAGTGAAGATGCCGACCGCTAATACAGCGTAACGCATAATTTTTTGAAGCGTAAGATCATCAGTATCAGGTTTTAAAAAACCTTTGTAGATATCTTTAGCAAATAAAGTGGCAGCACTAAGTAATAAATTGCAAGCTGTGGAGACATCGGCCGCCCAGAGAGCAGCTAAGGTTATGCCGGCAAGTAAAGGTTCTAGTTGCATGATAACTTGAGGCAATGCTACTGCAGGAGTTAATTCGGGGTGAACAGCTTTAGCGCAAACCCCTAAGAGGGCAGCCATAAAGCCAATGGGAATCATTAAAATCCCCCCGATGATGAAGCCTTTTTTGGAAGTAGCCTCATCTTTAGCCCCTAAAGAAATTTGGATAATACTTTGCAAAGAAAGATTTACCGTAACCATTACTACAATCCAACTGAAAATCCCTTTTAAGCCCACACCGGCTATGGGGTCGAACCAAGGTACATTTTGTGGTAAAGCTAAGGTTATGTTTTGCAAACCGCCTAAATTATTGGTTTGCGTAAAAGTTGCTAGCGTGATTCCACCGTAGATTAAGACGATGTTAAGAATATTGGAGAGACTGGCGGACCACATGCCACCAATGAAAGTGATGCCGATAAAAACAATCGCGCTGACAATCATGCCCGTCTTTAAATCGAAAATTTCTGGCAGTAGTGCGTGGAGAATGCTGCCGCCGGCAATATATTGTAAGGAAATAATAACCATTTGAATTACGATTTGACAAATTACGCCTAACACTACAGCTTTTTTATCATGATGTTTTTCGATTAACTCAGAAATTGTAGTGATGTTTTGTTGGCGGTATTTTTTAGCTAATAGTACGCCCATGGTAATAGCACCAATACCCCAAGCGATGGTATACCAACCGGCAGAGATACCGACACGAAAGGCGTGTTCGGAAACACCGATGGTAGAAGCGCCGCCGACCGCTAGACCAATGATGGAAACAGCAATCAAGGGAGTGGAAAGCTGCCGTCCAGCTAGGCTATAATTTTCGGCACAACCAGAACTTCTTTTTTTGGCCCAAAAGCTAATTGCAAATAAGAGCACAATGTACACTAAAATAATTAATAAGGGTAAAGACATTTGTGATTCCTCCTCAAAATATAAATAAAAAAATCGTCCCGTAAACAAGGGACGATTATCATAACCGTGGTACCACCCAAATTAATATATTTATCCTCAGAAAAACAAAAAAATACCGTCAGCTTTGGGACGAACATAGCCGCGGTACCACCCATTTTTTGAATAAATATATTCACTCGAACCTTTAACGCAGGAAACGGTTAACCTTACTAAGAGTTTCGGGTTAACAGCTCAAGAATGAACTTCACTACAACTTTTAATATCAGCTTCCACCGCTACTGACTCTCTGTGAAAAAAATTATAGCTACTCTTTCTCTCATCGCTTCATATTATTAAGTTGTCTATGATTATAAGCTGGAAAAACTTAAAAGTCAAGAGTCGGAAAAAGATTTCTTAAGTGAGATAGACACAGACAGAACAAGATTTTTATGATAGAATTAAATTGATAATTTAGCTTAATTTGTGGAGGTAAAAATGATGGATGAAAAAGAATTGGTAATAGGTAAAGAACCTAAGACTAAATTAGAATTGATGATGCATCGAGTATTGGTTTTTTGTTTTTTAGCATTTGTGTTTTATAATATGGCAATTCGTTTTGGCTGGTTATAGGCGGTTAAGAAATGAAAGTTATAATAAATAATGAACAAGATAAAATAGAATATGATTTGGTAATGGAACAGTTGGTAAAAAGTGTTTTAGAGCAAGCTGCGGCTGTTTATGAATTAGACAAAGCTTGTGAAGTGGGTATAACTTTAGTGGATAATGCGGAAATTAGGCAGATTAATGCGGAATATCGACAAATAGATAGTGCTACGGATGTGTTATCTTTTGCCTTAGATGAAGGGGAAGAGTTTCCCGTATTACCAGGCGAAGAGCATCTGTTGGGGGATATCATTGTCAGTTTAGAAAGAGCGCAAGAGCAAGCTCTAGAGTATGGACACAGTTTAGAACGAGAATTGGCGTATCTGCTTATTCATGGGTTTTTACATTTATTAGGCTATGATCATATGCAAGAAGCAGACAAGAAAGTTATGCGGGAACAGGAAGAACGAGTTTTGGCAAAATTGGCAATATATCGATAGTTGGGGTGATAGTTTGAAAACACTACTTAAACAAGCGATACAGGTTCGAGAAAATGCCTATGCTCCTTATTCGAAATTTAAAGTTGGGGCAGCTGTAAGGGGTAAGTCCGGGCAAATATATCTAGGCTGTAATGTAGAGAATGCCTCTTACGGACTTACTAGTTGTGCAGAACGCAACGCCATCTTTCAGGCGATTGCACAAGGAGAACAGAATTTAAGTGAAATTCTAGTGGTAGCTGATACCCAAGAACCTGTGGTGCCTTGCGGAGCTTGCCGTCAGGTTATGCAGGAATTTGGGATAAAAACTGTATATCGGAGTAATTTGGCGGGTACAGTAGTGCAACATAAGTTGTCCGAGTTGTTGCCAATAGGCTTTAAAAGCACTGATATGGAGGTGTGAGATTTATGAAAATCTTAGTTGTTGGTGGTGTGGCAGGGGGCGCAGGGGTGTGTGCACGGCTCCGCAGAAATAGTGAACAATTTCAAATTATAATGTTTGAAAAAGGCGAGTATATATCCTTTGCTAATTGTGGGTTGCCTTATTATATTGGCGATGTAATTACTGATAAATGCGCGTTGCAGATACAAACGCCCCAAGGGTTTGGCAAACGATTTAATGTAGATGTGCGAACTTTCAGTGAGGTAGTAGAATTAGACACTACCTTAAAACGGGTTAAAGTTTATAATCATCAAACTCAAGTTGAGTATTGGGAAAGTTATGATAAGTTAATTCTTTCGCCAGGTGCGAAACCCATAACTCCGAAGTTTGCTGGGGCTGATTTAGCACATGTATTTACTTTAAGGAATATCCCTGATACTTATAAAATCAAAGAATTTACAGATAAACAGAAAACAGGAACAGCAGTAGTTATTGGTGGTGGCTATATAGGCATTGAAATGGCGGAAAATTTGCAGCATCTAGGCTATCAAGTGCAAATAGTTGAGGCAAATACCCATTTGATTGCGAGTATTGACTTGGAAGTAGCGGCGCATTTGCAAAATTATTTGCGCGAGCGAGGACTTAAGTTGTTTTTAAAGAGTCGGGTAACAGAAATAACGCCAGAATTTGTGTGCTTGGAAAATGGTGAAAAAATTGCGGCGGACTTGGTAATTATGAGTATTGGTGTTCAAGCCGATACTGGTTTTTTAAAGAACTCGGGTGTAGCTTTAAATGCTTTGGGGCAGATTATTGTAGATGCAAATTTACGCACTAATGTGCAAGATGTGTATGCTTTAGGTGATGCCGTAGAGCATCTTTGTTTTACGGGTGCGAAGAGAAATATTCCGTTGGCTTCACCAGCTAATCGCCAAGCAAGGTTACTAGCAGATATTATTTGTGGCAGTAAGCAACAATATCCCGGTTCACAAGGGACGGCTATTTTGAAAGCTTTTGATTTGGTAGTAGCTGTAACAGGGGAAAGTGAAGAAAGTTTACAGCAAAATAAAATTAACTACTTAAAGTCTTATACATATAGCGCAAACCATGCGCGTTATTATCCAGGGGCGAGTACAATGTTTATAAAATTACTGTATACGCCTACTGGTGTTGTGTTAGGGGCACAAATAGTAGGGGGCACAGGTGTAGATAAGCGTATTGATGTTTTGGCGAGCGCGGTAAGACATCAATTGACAGTGCAAGAACTAACAGAACTGGAATTAGCTTATGCCCCACCATTTAATTCGGCCAAAGATCCTGTTAATATGGCTGGCTATGTTGCCGAAAATGTTTTGTTAGGCAAAAGTAAATTTTTTTATCCAGAGGATTTAGCCCGCGTTCAAACAACGGATATTTTATTGGATGTTCGTAGCAAAAGCGAATATCAGCAAGGACATCTAAGTGCGGCAATTAATATTCCCTTAGATGATTTGCGTGGACGTATTGCGGAACTAGAACCCCATAAGAAAATTTTTATCTATTGCGCAGTGGGATTAAGAGGTTATATCGCGCAAAGAATTTTACAACAGAATGGTTTTATAGAAACTTATAATCTGAGTGGTGGTTATGAATTATATAGTGTTTTAGCATCTAACAAATAAGTATAAGAGCTATCGAATACCTTGGGAGGCGGAGTTTAATATATATAGAAAAACATTGAAAAAAATTCAAAAAAAGGTGTTGACAACCTAGCTGTTTTTCTATATAATAACATATGTAGTTCAGCGAGGCCCGGTAGTTTAGTTGGTTAGAATGCCGCCCTGTCACGGCGGAGGTCGTGGGTTCGAGTCCCATCCGGGTCGCCATACTATATAAAATGCCACGGTAGCTCAGTCGGTAGAGCAGAGGACTGAAAATCCTCGTGTCGGCGGTTCGATTCCGCCCTGTGGCACCACAATATGCGGAAATAGCTCAGCGGTAGAGCATCGCCTTGCCAAGGCGAGGGTCGCGAGTTCGAATCTCGTTTTCCGCTCCAAAAACTTTGAGGCGGCATAGCCAAGTGGTAAGGCAGAGGTCTGCAAAACCTTTATCCCCAGTTCAAATCTGGGTGCCGCCTCCAAATTGAATAATGTGCCGGGGTGGCGGAACTGGCAGACGCAAGGGACTTAAAATCCCTCGGGTCGTGAGACCCGTACCGGTTCGATTCCGGTCCTCGGCACCAACTTTTTAGCTAGTGAATAGCGTCCAAAGGGACGCTTTTTTTCATTGCAATTTTTTAACGTAAGGAGGGATATTTTATGCAAAAGACTTTTACTGACTTAAAGGTAGATACTAGGATTGTAGAAATATTGCAAACACAGGGGATTAAGCAGGCGACACCAGTTCAAGAAAAAGTTATTCCAGTATTATTCACTGGTCGCGATGTTTTAGTGCAGGCGCAAACTGGTACGGGAAAAACCTTAGCGTTTGTCATCCCAGCATTGAAAAAAATTGATACGAGTAAGCCTTATTTGCAGGTGCTAATTTTAACACCTACAAGAGAATTAAGTTTGCAAATTTATCAAGAAATTAAGAAATTAGTTATTGGTACAGAAATTAGAGTTGCAAATGTCTGTGGTGGGCGAGATAAAAACTCACAAGAGACGAAACTGAAAAATGTAGTGCATATCATTGTTGGCACTCCAGGCAGAATTCAAGACCATTTGCGGAGTAAGAATACTAATCTTGGCGCGATAAAGTTCTTCGTGTTAGATGAAGTAGATGAAATGTTGCAACGAGGTTTTTTGGAGGATATTAATTTGGTAGTTGATAACTTGCCAAAAGAGCGGCAAAACATGATGTGTTCGGCCACTTTGCCTGATATTGTCAAGCAACTTGCTAAAAAAATTATGCTCAATCCATATGTAGTGTCTTTAAGTGAGGAAAATCCTACAGTGGAAAATATTCGTCAAATCGCTATTAAAGTGGCAGGAGAAAATAAAAAAGGGTTGTTACTTAATCTAATTGAACGCTTAAATCCTTATTTGTTAATGATTTTTTGTATTAGTAAAGAAGTGGTGAAAGAAATCGAAGGCTTTCTAGCAGCTAAAGGCTTAGAAGTAGAAGCAATTCATGGCGAATTGTCACAAAGTAAGCGTAATCAAGTTATGAAAAAGTTTCAAGAAGCAAAAATTCAAATTTTAGTTGCTTCGGAATTAGTTGCCCGCGGTATGGATATTCAAGGTGTAACACATGTTATCAATTATGATATCCCACATAATACGAATATGTATATTCATCGCATTGGGAGAACTGGACGCGCCAGTGCTGATGGCGTTGCTGTTACCTTGTATACGCACGATGATGTTAAGTGGCTAACGGCAATTGAAAAAGCGCTAGGTTATAAAATTGAAAAGCAAAATCATGCTGGCGAAACTATGAGTAGCCGCAAGAAAAACGATCGACAAGTAAAACGTGGTAAAAGTAGTGTGCGGGAAAATAAACGTGGTAAAAAGAATGTATTGGCCAAAAATTCTAGTTCTTCTAGAAAGCAAAACAAGTCTAATTAAAATTACATAACAAAGATTCTTGCTTAAAGACCTTAATTATATTAATATATTTAGTATAGTTAAGGTCTAAAACTTTATATGGTGTTAATAGAGAGAAAAAATAGTGAGGTGCGATATGAAAATTAAGCAAGCGAGAGTGTTAGAAATCTTAGAACACTTAAAAAGTTTTGGTGGTAGTGTCGATAAAGGGATAACTAGATTAGCATATTCTGCCGAGGATCTAGCAGCGCAAAAATATATCATGGAGAAAATGCAAGAATTGGGGATGGAAGTGCGGCGCGATTATGTGGGCAATATTTTTGCCCGCTTGCCAGGGAAAAATCCAACTTTGCCAACGATTGCCTCTGGTTCGCACTTAGATACAGTAAAGCAAGGTGGCGCTTACGATGGAGCATTAGGGGTAGTAGCAGCTTTGGAAGCCGCTTATGCCATTAAAGAACAAGGGTTGGAACATTCTTACGAAGTAATAATTTTTATGGCAGAAGAATCAACTCGTTTTGGTTTCGCTACTATTGGTAGTAAGTTGTTGGCGGGGGTAGGTACGCCAGAAACATTTTCTAGTGCGACTAAAAAGGATGAATTAAGCTACATTGAAGTATTAAAACAAGCTGGTTTTGAGCCAGAGAAATATGAACAAGTTAAGCTAGATGCCAGCAAATATGCAGCATTTGTAGAATTACATATTGAGCAAGGGCGTGTATTGGCAGATAGTGGTGAAGCAATTGGGGTAGTGGAAAATATAGCTGCCCCGACACGGATGAAAATTACAGTTGAAGGGGTGGCTGACCATTCTGGGGCAACACCAATGAATTTCCGTAAGGATGCGTTGGTTAGTGGGGCTAAACTAATTTTGGCAATTGAAGAGGTGGGAAAAGCACATTCCGAGCAAGGGATTGTAACTACTGTCGGGGTAGTGGATATTGAGCCTAGCTCAATTAATGTTATTCCTGGCAAGGTAGTATTATGGCTAGATTTACGTGGCGTAGATTATGAAGTTATTTTAGAAGCGATAGAAGAAATACACGAAGCTGTGCGTTGTGTAGGCGAAGCCGATGAAGTAAAAATAACTATTGATGTTTTGACTTCTGATAGACCAGTGCGGTTATCTAAAAATTTAGCTGATATAACAGCAGGCGTTTGTCAACAGAAGAACATTAAATATCGACGCATGAATAGTGGGGCAGGTCATGATGCCATGCATATGGCGGCGATAATGCCTACGACAATGATTTTTGTACCATCGATTGAGGGGATTAGTCATAATCCTGCTGAAATGACTAGTGAAGCAGATATTATTGCCGGCGTAGAGGTGTTAGTAGAAACTATTTTGACGATGGATAAAGAAATTTAAAAATAGTACTAGACAAAAAATAGTAGTAGTGGTAGAATCAATCATGTAAATGTAATATTTTATGGTCAAAGACGACCTTTCTGTACTAATACAAGGTATAGGAAGGTCTTTTTTTATTAAATTGAAATTTTTTAAGAGGTGAAAGAAATGACACAAAAAGATTTGTTGTATGTAATTCCTGCGGATAAACATGATCCGCAAAGTCTCAAAGAGATTTTAGCAGCGCATCCAGAAATTCAATTTGTTTCTGTGGTAGGAATTGATTTTGCCGGTAATGATACTGATGAAAAAATTCCGGTAAGCTTGTTTATTTCCGAAATGCATAGTTTCTTAGAAGCTAGTGCTGTTCAAACTGATGGTTCCTCTGTTGTGCTTCCTGGAATTGCCTCTTTAAATAATGCTCGGGTAGATTTTAAAGTTGATAAAGATGTTAATTGGTTTGTCGACTATAACTATGAACATATTGATTTAGAAACAGGAAAAATGGTAGGTACTTTGAGAATTCCAAGTTTCTTGATTCATAATGATGTTTTTGTAGATTCACGTTCTATTTTGAAAAATTCTTTGGATTTTGTAAAACAAGAACTTATGAGTTTGTTTGCTAAACAACCAACTATTGCTGGTTTAGAGCATGTGAATTTAGCGGAAGTAGAAGATATTGTGTTCACTTGTGCAACAGAATTAGAATTTTGGGTAAAAACTCCAGCTGATGCGGCTCCAGTAGAAGAATTATCAGCATCACAAGTATTGCAAGAGCAATACTGGCAACGTACGCGCGGTAATGTGCGTACAGCAATGGAACAAGCTGTAATTGCTTTAGAACGTTATGGTTTAGAACCAGAAATGGGACACAAAGAAGTTGGTGGCGTAAAAGCAAAAATGGATGGCACTGGTCATTTGTCTCATGTAATGGAACAATTAGAAATAGACTGGAAGTATTCTCAAGGGGTACAAACAGCTGATAATGAATTATTAGCGAGAACAATTATTAAGGAAGTTTTCCGCCAAAATGGTTTGGAAGTTACTTTCCAAGCAAAACCAATTGAGGGTGTAGCTGGTAATGGTGAACATACTCATGTTTGTATTATGGCTAAAATGAAAACTGGTAAACTAGTTAACTTGTTTGCGCCAACGGATATGCGCCAAAACTTTTTGAGTGCCATCGGTTACGGCTCAATTATGGGTATTTTGAAAAACTATGAAGTGGTTAATCCAATTGTTTCAGCTACCAATGATTCATTAAATCGCTTGAAACCAGGTTTTGAAGCACCAGTTTGTATTGTTACTTCATTAGGTCATGAGCCAGCAATTCCTTCAAGAAATAGAACTATTTTAGCAGGCTTAGTGCGTGATATTGACAGTCCAATGGCTACTCGTTTTGAGGTGCGTTCGCCAAATCCGTTTACAAATACCTATATGGCTTTAGCGGCATTTTACATGACGATGTTAGATGGTATTTTGGCTACAGCGGATAAGAGTTTAGTGGAATTAGAAAATGAACTATCTAAAAAAGCGGGCGAAGTAGGGTTCTACTTAGAAACAGAGCGCGAGTATCGCAGTGAAGAAGATGTGTTCGATGATTATACAGCGGAAGAAAGAGATCGCCTATTCAGCAAACCACCAGCTACAGTTTGGGAAAATCTTACGGCGTTTGAAAAATATCCAGAAAAAGTTGCTAGCTTAACGCGTGGTAACATTATTCGCCCAGAATTTGTGAATTCCTTTAAATTGGGCGCGCAAAAACGTTGGCAAGCAGAATTGCTCAATAGAATTATTCCTGATTACTTTGATGCGATTGTGGCTATGAAACCGCTACATAAAGTCGAAACAGTTACTGATTCGGATTTAACTGCTTGGCGAGAAGTACAAACTTTAAGACGGTATATTGCTAAAGATAGCTTGGCAGCACCTTCGTTGTTTACCAAAATTAGAAAAGCTTTTGAAGCGCAAGATTATGCTTTAGCTTCTGAATTGCAATTAGAGTTAGCGGCGAAAATGAAAGAAGTGAAATGTACTTACCAACAGTATAAACGCAATATAATTGACTAGTTGATTAAAAACAGCGGAGGCAGTGTCGGAAATTATTTCCGACACTGCCTCCATAAATTGACTGCTAAATAAATAAGGCTATTTAGACAAGATTAAGAATGTAAAAGTTCTTAATCTTGTTTTAAATTTAAAAGATAAAAACGCCAAACTGTAGTTGTATAGGAAACTGGTTCTTAAACATAAAATATCTCTTTAGTTTAAGGCGAAACTGTTTTCTATACAAAATTAGCGCTTTTAACATTGGGGAGGGAACTAGCTTAGAGCAAAGCAACTATTAAAATTAAGTAAGCTTAGTTCCAATTATAAGTGCTTATAATAAAAATAACATATTGTCCTGACGGCTTAAAAGAGCAAAAGGGTGGGAGCGTTTGAGATTTAGTTTTAAGAGATCGACTAAAACGGCAATTTCTTGTTCGGTAAGATAATCAGGTAGCGTATATTCTTTATTGCTGATTAGCTGTTTAAGAATTTCGGGAATATTAATTGCGCTCATGAAATACATCCTTTCATTATTTACTTAAATAAATTATAGAATAGGTAAGTTGAAAAAAGCAAGGGGAAAACGATATTTAAGGTGGTATAAGTGTAAAAAAAGTGTTATAATGTTAGGCATATGTTTTAGGAGGTGCAAA
The DNA here is from genome assembly GCF_000384135.1 of Succinispira mobilis DSM 6222. Taxonomy (NCBI): domain Bacteria; kingdom Bacillati; phylum Bacillota; class Negativicutes; order Acidaminococcales; family Acidaminococcaceae; genus Succinispira; species Succinispira mobilis. The sequence goes on along the minus strand of NZ_KB913028.1, from coordinate 2,024,410 downwards.
GTGGTTATAGCTTTTATTGATGGCCTAGGTGGTGGACTTATGGCTCAGGTTATAAGTAATTTACCCGAGCACTTAAAGAAAAAAGTTGAGCTTCTTGCTTTAGGGACCAATTCAATGGCAACCTTAGCCATGGTCAAGGCTGGTGCTAAAAATGGTGCTAGTGGCGAACATGCGATTTGTTACTCGATTCAGCAGGTGGATTTACTCGTAGCTCCTTTAGGCTTGATTATTCCTAATGCAATGTATGGGGAAGTTACTCCGGAAATTGCCCAAAAAGTTGCAGGTGCAGTGGCGAAAAAAATTTTTCTGCCAATCGCGAATATTAATATAAAAATAGTTGGTTTAGAAAATAAAAGCATGAACCAATTGATAAAAGAAACTGTGTCTGAAATTACAACTTTTATAGAAAAGGAGAGTTAGAGAGAAATGGTAAAACTAAAAGATCGAGTACGTTTTGTAGAAACGGATATGATGGGTGTTGTACACCACGCTAATTATTTTCGCTGGTTTGAAATGGGAAGAGTTGAATATTTGCGTCAAGCAGGCGTTGATCTTTTGGAACTAATGGAAGCGGATTATATTTTTCCGATAACTGATGCGCGGTGTAGTTATAAAAAACCAGCTAGATTTGCGGATGAAATAATTATTTGTGCGGACATGATTGAATTATCCCGCGTTAAAATGGTTTTTTCTTATAAAATAAAAAATGCCAAAGATGAAAGCTTAATAGCCGAGGGTTTAACACAAAATGTTTTTACTAAAAAAGATGGTTCGGTAACAAGGTTGCCAAAAGAATTTTTCCAAAGATTAAGGATATTTTTTGAAATTGATACTAAAGGTGGGCGAGCATAGATGATGTTTTTAGCTGGACTAGTAGGAATAATAGCAATTATTGCCGGGGCTATTTATTTGCATGCTTTGATACAGGGAGAAGCCAAAATAGTGGCCCATGTAGAGTGCCGGAGTGCTTTTAAATTAGAAGAAGTTGCTGCACAACGTGCTGTGTTTACTACAAAATTTGAAATAGCTAATGAGAGTGAAAAACCAGATGCTACGATTATTGATGCTTTCTCGCGACATTTACTACCGCAAGAGCAATTTGATCAGGCTACTGTTACTACCAGATTAGAAAGAGTTGGCTATCGGCGTCAAGATAATTATTTAGAAGCATTTCCGATTTTTGGACAGAGTAAAGAAACGCTAATTTTAACTTTAACGATTGAAGCGGAAAAGTCAATACAGGAAATTATCAAAGAAATATTTGATATAAAACTAGAGGTTTATGCTAATTATGTTTCTAAAGAAGAATTTAAAATTGCGCGGTGGTACTTTTGGACAACTAAGCAAGAATTGCAAGAGGCGATTGAGCGAGGTGTTGTGAAATGAGTAGTTATGAGATTTTGCCAGTGAAAACTAGAATTTTGACTCACAATGATGATATTGTGAAAGCGATAAAAGAATACTGCCAGGCTCATGTAGAGGCAGGCGATGTTATTGCGGTGGCGGAAAGTGTGGTAGCGATAACTCAAAAGCGAGCTTTTGATATTCAAGAAATAACCCCAGGATTATTGGCTAAAATTTTATGCCGATTTTTTCCAGTGCATGGAAGTTTAGCTAATCGCTATGCTATGCAAGCTTTGATGAATGAAGAGGGTGAGTTAAGAGTTTTGGGGGCGTTCTTGGCGGGTTCCTTGGCCAAGGTTCTTGGTAAAAGTGGGGTTTTCTATCAGTTGGCGGGGGAACAAGCGCGCTTGATTGATGATTTTTCAGGAACTATGCCGCCTTATGATAAATATATTGTTTTCGGTCCGAAAAACCCAACTGCCGTAGCAGAAAGCATAACAGCAGAATTAGGTTGTTATGGTGCGGTAGTTGCGGATGTAAATGACTTAAAAAGAGCGGCAATTTTAGGAGTTTCTAAAGGTGTGGATGCACAGTTAATGTCTAAAATTTTAATTGACAACCCTTTCGGTAATGGTAGTGAAAAAACACCAATTGTTATTGTCAAAAATTATCATAAATCCTAACGTCAGAAAAGGATAAGCTGTTTAAAACAAGCTGGATAAAGCTGTTTTTAAGCAGCTTATTATTTGTTGAATAAAGCTTTGGCAAAGTATATAATTAGTAGACAATAAGAATTTTGAGGTAAAACTATGCAATTTGTACAAGTTTGTATTAATACCAATGTTAAAAGTTTAGATAAATTGTTTACTTACAAATTACCAGCAGCTTTAGAACATATTGAAGTAGGACATCGGGTAATCGTTCCTTTTGGCAATATGTTGAAAGAAGGAGTGGTTTTAGAAAAAGTACTCCAACTAGATGGAGCAATTGAACTAGAGAAGCTCAAAGAGGTTTTGGATATAGTCGATGAGCAACCTTGGTTTTCAAGGGAAATGTTAAATACAGCTAGAAATATTGCTGATTATTATTTGTGCTCTTATCCCGAAGCCTTGAAACTATTTTTAGTGGGTAATACTGGCATAAAGGCTGAAAAATTGTATGTGTTAGCGCAAGGAGAAAAAATAAGTGCTTTAACAGCAATACAACAAACTATTTGCCAGTGCTTACAAGGGAAAGTAAAAAAAACTTACCAAGAATTAAAAAAAATGTTGCCAGAAATTATTGATTTGCATAAACAGTTAAATAAATTGCTTAAATTGGAAGTTCTTATTTTGGAAGACAGTGTTTATAAAAAATTTCAAGAAAAGCAAGTGTGGTATATAAAGATTAGTGATAAAACTAAATGGGGTTTAGTTAGCAAACAGGCAAAACGCCAATTGCAGGTGTTGGCATTATTGGAACAACAAGAGGAATATTCAACTGAAGAGCTGCAAGCGCAAGGAATTAGTAAAAATGTTTTAAATAGCCTAGTAAAACTTGGAGCGATTGAATATTTTGCGAAACGGATTTATCGTGATAGCTATGCTAGTGGGGCAACTACAGGTGAATTTTTGCAGTTGAATTCTCAACAACAGCAGGTTGTAGATTATTTTGCTAATTTACAGCTGCAGACTAACCCCGAGCGTACCATTTTATTGCATGGAATTACCGGTAGTGGCAAGACCGAAGTTTATTTGCAATTAACAAAAATGAGCTTAGCAAGAGGGCGGCAAACTTTAATTTTAGTCCCGGAAATTGCCCTTACCGGTCAGATTGTGAAAAGGTTTCAAAGCCTATTTAAAAATCAAGTAGTAGTATCGCATAGTCGCTTAACCCAAAATGAACGTAATGATGTTTATGGAAAATTGCGAAATGGTCAAGCCGCTATTTTGATTGCGGCTCGTTCGGGTGTTTTTGCGCCCTTTAGTGAGTTAGGTCTAATAGTAATTGATGAAGAGCATGAAAATGCCTATAAGCAGGATAATTACCCTAGTTATCACGCTGTGCAAGTAGCTAAAATGCGAGCGGCGGCATTGCATATTCCCTTGGTTTTAGGCAGTGCAACGCCAAGTTTAACAAGTTATCAAGCTGCACAAAGTGGCGAATATAAGTATTTCGAGCTGAATTTGCGTGCAAAGCAAGATGCTGTTTTGCCAGAAATCAGTTTAGTGGATATGCGCGCTGAATTGCAAGCTAAAAATTATAGTGTGATTTCTCGGGCTTTAAAGCAAGCGTTGGAAGAAACTATAAGTGCGGGCAAACAAGCGATAATTTTGTTGAATCGTCGAGGGTTTTCAACCTTTGTAATGTGTCGTGACTGTGGTTATGTTGTTAAATGCAGTAATTGTGATGTGTCTTTGGTTTATCATAAACAATATGGTGGCGGTTTAACTTGTCATTATTGTGGGCACAGGGAAACCGCTCCCGATATTTGCCCGCAGTGCAGAAGTCATAAAATAAAATTTTTTGGCACAGGAACACAAAAACTAGAAGAACAATTGCAAAAGGAATTTGCAACGGTACGAATTTTGCGAATGGATCAAGACAGTACGAAGGGAAAGTTTGGTCATGATAAAATATTGCAAGCTTTTGCTCAAGGTCAAGCACAAATTTTAATTGGTACGCAAATGGTGGCTAAAGGACATGATTTCCCGAATGTAACTCTAGTGGGAATTTTAGCCGCAGATAGTACGCTTAATTTACCAGATTATCGCGCGGGAGAAGCGACGTTTGCTTTGTTGATGCAAATGGCTGGAAGAGCAGGGCGAGGTGCAGCCGCTGGCAAAGTGCTAATTCAGACCTATAATCCAGAAAATCCGATTATGCAGTTGATTTGCCAACAAGACTATGCTAATTTTGCGGCAGTGGAATTGCAACAACGCCAGGAGTTCTCTTATCCGCCTTATGTGGAACTAATAAAATTTAAAATAACAGCGGTTGAACAAGAAAAAGCAGAAAAAATTGCAGATGAGTTATTTTTGGAGTTGCAAAAAGTTGTTAATGGCAATAGAATAGAAATCATCGGACCTTTTTATGGATTAGTAAGTAAGATTAAAAATTATTATTCACTGCATATTCTAATAAAGGGTAGTGATTTAACTTTAATAAAAGCATATTGTTTACGGGAAAAAATTTATTTGCGCAAAGAGATCATGGTGGATGTTCAACCCGTAAATATAATTTAGTAGAAGGAGAGTACAATGGCAGTTTTAGAAGTAGTACAAATAGGGAATCCGGTTTTAAAGGCAAAAGCGGAACCGGTGGAAAAAATAAATAAACAAATTTTAAAAATTCTAGATGATATGGCGGATACGATGTATGCGTCAGATGGAGTCGGGTTAGCAGCTCCACAGATAGGTGTTAGTAAACGGATTATTATCGTCGATATTGGCGAAGGTCTAATCGAGTTGATAAATCCCGAAATAGTAAGTGCCGAAGGTTCGGTAGTAGACCAAGAGGGTTGCCTAAGTGTTGCTGGTTTTTTTGGCGATGTTGCTAGAGCTCAAAAAGTAGTAGTACAAGGCTTAAATCGTCAGGGGAAAAGAGTGAAAATTAAGGCGGTAGATTTTTTAGCGAGGGCTTTGCAACATGAAATTGATCATTTAGAAGGACGGTTATTTGTGGACCTCGCTGTTAATTTGAAAAAACTTCAAGCTACTAAAGAACAAGTTGATGAATAGTAAAAATGAGGTAGAAAAATGAAAATAATATTTATGGGAACGCCAGATTTTGCCAGTGCGAGTTTAGAAAAATTAATTGCTAGTGGGCATGAAATTTTGGCAGTATACACACAACCAGATCGCCCAAGTGGTCGAGGAAAAAAACTAGCTTACAGCGCTGTGAAACAGGTTGCTTTAGATCATGATTTACCTGTTTATCAACCAGAGAAAGTTAGAGCAGAACAGACTATTGCCGAATTACAAGCCCTACAACCTGAGGTGATTATAGTTGTAGCTTATGGACAGATACTACCACAAGCAATCTTGGATATTCCTAGATATGGGTGTTTGAATGTGCATGGTTCTATTTTACCAAAATATCGAGGGGCTGCGCCAATTCACTGGGCAATTCTTAATGGGGATACAGTAACAGGGGTAACTGTTATGAAAATGGATGTGGGTATGGATACTGGGGATATCCTCAGTGTAGCAGAGGAGCAGATTACCCCAGTAGATACAACAGAAAGCTTGTATAATCGCTTAAAATTACTTGGCGCAGAATTGTTGGTAACAACGCTAAAAGAATTGGAACAAGGGAAAATTGTAGCTCGGAAACAAGATGATGCTGTAGCGACCTACACGAAGTTAATTACGCGTGACATGGAAAAAATTGATTGGCAAAATTCTGCCGTGAGTATTCATAATAAGATTCGAGCTTTATCTGGGGTATATACTGTAGATAGCAAAGGGGAAACTTTGAAAATTTGGCGTAGTTCGATTAGTGAGTATAAAGATACTAAACTGCCAGTTGGTAGTGTAGTTCAATTGAACAAAGCGGGTTTTATTGTTCAAACTGGTTCACAAACCTTACAAATAGAAGAAGTACAACCAGCTAATCGTAAGCGCATGGCTGCTAAAGATTTTGCTAATGGACGAAAATTGGAAATAGGAGAGCAATTTTTTTAAGTGTGAAATGAGATGAATGTAATGCAAATAGAAATTAGACCTAAAAAACGTGTCTTTTTGGCGTTGATTTTGGTGAGTATATTAGTTTTAGCAGGGATGTGCTTTTTACTTTGGCAGTTAATTTTGCCAGGGTTGGCTTCCTTGAATATGTACTTGCCATTTATAGTGGCAACTCTACTAGGTGGGGGAATTTTAGTACTAACTTTTGCTGTTTTAGGGATGATTTTTACCTTATTAGGGATAAAGAAGTTTTTTATGTTTCAAAAACCAGCTTGGTATAGTATTAATTTATTATTTCCGCTAGCTGTATTTATTGGGAAACTATTGGATATTAACAAAGTTATCATTGAGCGGTCCTTTATTGAAGTTAGTAACCATTTGGTAAAACAAAACAATATTAAAATTGCACCGACGAAATTGTTGATTTTAACACCGCATTGTATTCAACTTGATGTTTGTCCACATAAAATAACCCGAGATATTAATAATTGTAAACAATGTGGGCGATGCCCAGTAGGTGGACTGCTAGCCTTAACTCGCAAATATGGTGTGCATTTAGCCGTAGCTACGGGTGGGACCTTAGCGAGGCAGGTTGTGAAGAAAATTAGACCACATGCAATTTTAGCAATAGCTTGTGAGCGAGATCTGACCAGTGGAATACAAGATGTTTTTCCTATTCCAGTAGTTGGAGTACTAAATGAGCGGCCTCATGGACCTTGTTGCAATACTCTGGTAGATTTGAATAAGGTTGAGGCTGCAATTAAAAATTTTTTGCAAACGGAAGGTATGAATGAATAAGCAAGAAGAAAGACAAAAAGCTGAAAAAATAAATGTGCGCTTAATTGCGATTGAACTATTGGAAGAAATCTATATTTCCAAAGCCTATGCCAATATTGCTTTACAAAAACGTCTAAATAGAACCCGCTTAGTCCCTGTAGATAGACGATTTTTAACGGAAATAGTTTATGGTACGGTAAAATTTACGAATACGCTTGATTGGATTTTAGCTAAATTTGTTAGTCGACCACTAAATAAAATTCCCAGTATGATAGTTAATATTTTGCGTTTAGCAGTTTACCAAATTTTTTATATGGATAAAGTTCCAGTTTCAGCTGCTTGTAATGAAGCAGTTAATTTAGCCAAAAAATACTCGCATGCTGGAACAGTAAAATTTGTAAATGGTGTGCTACGTAATATTATTCGTGGCAAAGAACAAATTCAGTTTCCTGATATGCAAGAAAACCCTAGCCAGCATATTGCTTTAAAATATAGCCATCCAGAGTGGCTAATAAAAATGTGGTTGAAAGAATTAGGACTAGAGGCGACGATTGCCCTGTGTCAAGCTAATAATGAGGTTGCGAGTTTGAGTATTCGGACTAATACTTTAAAAATAACTCGTGCTGAACTTATTAAGTTGTTGGAACAAGAAGAAATGCAGGTACGCAAATCGGCTTTAACCGAAGATGGTATTGTAGTTGAAGAAATGAAAAACTCCTTGGCGCAATCTCCGACTTTTAAGGCAGGTTTATGGCAAGTACAGGATGAAAGTTCTATGTTAGTGGCGGATATTTTACAACCGTTATCTGAAAAAACCCTAATAGACATGTGTAGTGCCCCAGGCGGGAAAGCCACACATGCGGCTCAAAAAATGAAAAATAGGGGTAAAGTCCTATCTTTTGATGTTTATGAACATAAACTTGCTTTAATTAAGGAAAATGCGTTAAGATTAGGTATAGATATAATAGAAACAAAGAATCAAGATGCGCGCGTCTTTAGAAAAGAACTAGTGGCTAGTGCAGATTATGTACTGGTTGATGCACCATGTTCAGGTTTAGGAGTTTTAAGAAGAAGAGCTGATGCGCGTTGGCGCAAAAGTGCGGCAGATTTGGAAGAGTTTCCTAAGTTGCAACTTGAAATTCTTAAAAATGCTGGACAATATTTAAAGGCAGGGGGGTATATGGTATACAGTACCTGCACAATTTGCACAAAAGAAAATCAGGGGGTAATTAATAGTTTTTTACAGGAACAGCCTGACTTTGAACGCGTATACATTAAACATCCGGTTACGGGTGAAGATGTTCTCGAGGTTTCGTTATATCCACACATACATGGAGTTGATGGTTTTTATATTGTTAAACTCAAAAAAAAATGAATGGGGTGAGCAGGTATGTTTGATATACCAAATTTTGAATTTCTTGTAGTCATGGTATTATTACATTTTTTATATGATATTCACTTGCAAGGTGAATTTGTAATGAAAATGAAAAATAAATCTAAGTTTATGTTATTTGTGCATAGTTTAACTTACAGTTTATTGCTAAGTGTTGTTACTTGGAAATATATGGGTACTGTAGGAATTACACTGATTGCCTTTGTGTTATTTTTGGTGACACATTATGTTGTTGATGGCTGGAAAGAGCGTGTAGTAGGGGATAAAAATCGTGCCGACTATATTCCGGCTTTAATGCTTGATCAGGCTTATCATGTAGTAATTGTGGTTATAGTTTGGATATTTGCGATATTCTTCTAAAACCAAAATATGTTTTTAAATAGGCTGGTAGCTACCAGTCTATTTTTAATTGAGATATATAATTTGTAATATTAAAAGGGGAACAGCTAAAATTTATGAAAACAGATATATTTGCTAGAAATAAATTAGCCTTACAAGAACTATGCCTAGCCCATAAAATACCTAAATTTCGTGCTAGCCAAATTATTGACTGGTTATATGCCAAACAGGTTGTGGAGTTTGCGGAGATGAAAAACTTGGGGCGGGAAACAATTCAAATTTTACAAGAGCAATTTACCAATAGTTTTCTAAGTATCCGTTGCCTAAAAGAGCTTACCGCAAGTAGTGGTAATACTAGTAAAGTTGTATTAGCCTTTGCCGATGGCGAAACTTGTGAAAGTGTATGTATGCGTCATAATTATGGGAATAGTATTTGCGTTTCTAGCCAAATTGGTTGTGCAGTGGGCTGTAAGTTTTGTGCTAGCGGTTTAGGTGGATTTAAGCGTAATTTAACTGCGGCCGAAATGTTAGCTCAAGTAATGTATTTTGCTAAGCAATTAAAAGCCAACGGGGAACGTGTATCGCACGTTGTGATTATGGGTTCAGGGGAGCCATTATTAAACTATGAAAATGTATTAGAATTTATTCGACTGTTACATGACCCAGAACTATTCAATATCAGCTATCGTAATATAACTTTATCAACCTCAGGAATTATTCCTGGTATAAAACGCTTACAAACTGAAAGTTTACCAATAAATTTAGCTATTTCCTTACACGCTAGTGAACAAGAAAAACGTACGACAATTATGCCAATTAATGCTAGCTATTGTTTGCACGAAGTGGTAGAATGTGCAGGTAGATATGCCCAAAATACTAAACGACAAGTAACCTATGAATATATAATGTTAGCGGCGGTGAACGATAGTTTAGAAGACGCTGCCAAGTTAGTGAGTTTATTACGTGGGCAATTGGCTTGCGTCAATTTAATTCCAGCTAATAATGTTCAAGAGTATGGGCTACAAAAATCACCATTAACACAAGTTAAAGCATTCCAAGAATATTTGCAAAAAAACAATATTCCTGTTACAATCAGAAAAGAGATGGGCGCGGATATTAATGCTGCTTGTGGACAATTACGTAATAAAATTGAGGAGTTAGAGTAAGGAGCGAGTGCTTTGAAACTATTAAAGAAGCTTAAACAAATATTTAGGACTAAAGAACCGCCGACAAAACATTGTAAGCAGGAAATGGAGCAGACGAAGATTTTTAAACCAGTAACTTGGGATACTGTGGCTGCGGAATGTGATTCTTACACTAAAAGCTTGGGGCGGTTGGTTTATGAAAATTCGGCCAATGAAGCAATTACCTTGGAACTATATACTAGTAGAGTGAACATTGGACGTATGACCAGCAATGAACTTTGTATTAAAGATGGAAAGATTTCGCGATTACATGCTTTTATATTATATGAAAATGGGGCGCATATAGTATATGATGGAAAAAGCCTTAATGGCACTTTTGTTAATGGCGAAAAAATTACAAAACATACTTTAAAAACTGGGGATCAGATTAAAGTAGGAAATATAATTATTACATATGAAGTTGAATAATTGCTGAGAGGTGTGTATATTGATTAGTGTTGCTAAAACTCATATAGGAAAAGTACGGACTAATAATGAAGATTGCTATTTGTTAAAACCGCCTAACTTGTATGTAATCGCTGATGGAATGGGGGGACATTCTGCAGGAGAAGTGGCAAGTAAGTGTGCAATTGAGTATATTAATGATAATTTGGCTTTAACAGACTTAAAACCAGAAAGCATTCTTGATTATTTGCAGGCTTTTACGCGGCGAGTTAATTCGCAAGTTTATCTATTGGCTCAAAGGGACAAACAATTAAGCAAAATGGGTACAACCTTGATAATTGTTTATATCAAGGAAGGGTGTTTATACTATGCCCATGTTGGTGATAGCCGCTTATATATCTGCCGTCAGGGGATATTGCAGCAAATAACTACGGATCATTCTTTGGTAGTAGAGATGTTGAAAAAAGGTTTGATAACTGATGCAGAAGCGGAACATCATCCCAATAAAAATGTTATTATGCGGGCTATTGGTGCTCAAGATGATGTAGAAGTGGACACAGGCTATATAAAAATAGAAAAAGATGATATAATTTTATTGTGTACCGATGGCTTGACGAATATGTTGTCAGACACAAACTTGCAGGCAGTATTGTCGACAAGTAAAGATCTGGAATTAATGGCAGAAGAGTTAATAGCTGCTGCGAATAATGCTGGTGGCTTGGATAATGTAACTTTGGTGTTGTGTAAAAATACACCAAATGCTTAATTTTTGTGTGCTGGAGGGAATACATTGAGTAAGAGCGATTTGTTAAACAATAGGTATAAACTTGTCGATCATATTGGAACAGGTGGTATGGCTGAAGTTTATCGTGCTCATGATACTTTGTTGGATCGCGAAGTTGCGGTAAAAATATTGCATAAACAGTTTGTCTCAGATGAAACTTTTATTGCAAAGTTCAAAAGAGAAGCTAAAGCAGCTGCAAAACTTTCGCATCCTTGTATTGTTAATGTTTTTGATGTGGGACATTCGGAAGATATTAATTTTATAGTGATGGAGTATGTAGCTGGCGGGACTTTGAAACAAGAAATAGAAAAATATGGCCGTCTTTCCTATAAAGACGCGATTAAAATTGCAATAGATGTAGCTTCGGCCTTGAATCATGCTCATATCCGTGGCTTGGTTCATTGTGATATTAAACCGCACAATATTTTAATTGACAGTGAAGGTAAAGCTAAAGTTGCAGACTTTGGTATCGCTAGAGTAATGGCAACTGCAACTGCTACACTTAATAATAATGATGTAATGGGCTCAGTCCACTATGTATCACCAGAGCAGGCGGCAGGAAAAAGTGTAACAGCTCAATCAGATATTTATTCTTTAGGGATAGTTTTATTTGAAATGCTTACGGGCCGTGTCCCTTTTGAAGCGGAAACACCTGTAGCTGTGGCGTTAAGACATGTTAAAGATAATCCACCTTTGTTACGGGAGTTTAATCCTGATATTCCGCCAGTGTTAGAGAGTATTGTTAGCAAAACTTTAGCGAAAAATCCTAGTGATCGTTATCGTACGGCGAATGAATTAATTAACGAATTAAAACGAGCAGAGATTTTAGTAAAAGATTTAATTGAGAATGATCCTTTAGATAGTACTATTTTTATTAGCAATTATTCAAACAATGCTGATGAACAAACGATTTTAATTGATAAAGATAAAATAAATAATCTTAAAAAGAAAAAATACAGTAAGGCTTTTTATGTAGCGGTAGTTTTAGGGTTGTTAGTACTTGGTTTTTTTGTGGGTATTTTTGGAGTATATGGGAATTTTTGGAGTTCCAAAGAAGTAAAAGTTCCAAATGTAGTTGGCAAACAGCAAGCTATTGCAGAGCAACTTATTCGTGAAGCCAATCTATATACAAAGATTGAAGAAGAGGAAAATTCTAAATTTGGGCCAGGTGAAGTTATTCGTCAAAAACCAGAAGCGGGTGAAACCGTAAAAGAAGGCAGACATATTACCCTTGTAGTTAATAAAGGGGGTAAGAGTGTTGATGTACCGGACATTGTAGACTTGAACATTGAACAAGCAAAAATCAGGTTAAGGGATGCTGGTTTGAAATTAGGGATAGTCAAGGAAAGTTTTACTGATAAAATCAAAGAAGATACGGTAATTGGGCAAGAACCAATAGCTAAAAGTAAGGTGGAAAGAAATAGTACAGTGGATATAATTATTGCCAAGAAGCAAGTAGCTAAAGTTAAAACCCCTGATTTAAGCGGACTTAGTGTAGAAAAAGCCAAAAAAGTTTTGGAAGCGGCTAAATTATCAGTGGGCAATATTAGTGAAAGAGCAGCTTCAGAAAGTTTCGGTAGTGTTGTGTCTCAATCACCGAGTGCTAATGAAGAAGTTTTAGTAGGTAGTAAAGTTGATATAGTTATAGCCAAGGCCGGAACAGTAACTAGAAAAAATAATATTGTTGAATTTGTGGTTCCTAGTAGTGATGGCTTGCATAATGTGCGCATCGATGTAATCCGCAATGGTTCACGGGAAAGAGTTTATGAAAATACGCATAAAGCTGGAGAGCGAATTCGTTTGACTATCGAAAATAGTGGTAGTGGCGATGTAAGAGTAGAATTCTATGTTAATGGCGCATTGTTAGAGGAGAAGCGAGTTTGAGTGGATTAATAGAAGGCTTGGTTATTAGAGCGTATAATAGTTACTATTATGTACAAACAGCAGTGCAGTCAGAGCTAATAACTTGCAAGTTGCGAGGTAAGTTTAAAAAAGGCCGGTTTGCTTTAACAGTAGGAGATCGAGTGAAAATTTTACTGGATGGAGAAAATAACGCAAGTATTGAAGAAATTTTGCCACGGCATAATAGTTTGTTGCGTCCAGTTGTTGCTAATGTGGAACAAGTCTTGTTAGTGTTTGCAATGCGCGATCCTGACTATAGTTTTACTTTGATTGATAAAATGCTGGCTTTGTATGCTAAAGCAAAAGTGCGAGTAGTATTATGTTTTAATAAAAGCGAATTAGAAGTGGCAGAGCAAGAACAGTTAAAACAATTATACGGTAAAATTGGCTATCCAGTGCTGTTCGTTTCTGCTCGGGAAAAATTAGGTCTACAAAAACTTAAAGAGTGTTTGCAAGATAAAATAACGGTTTTAGCAGGTCCTTCTGGTGTGGGGAAATCAAGCATTTTAAATGCTATTCAAGAAGGTTTGAAGCTAAATACTGGGGAGTTAAGTAAAATTTCGCGTGGTAAACATACGACACGTTATTCAGAGTTGCTAAAGTTAGATTTTGGTGGTTATATAGCAGACACACCGGGCTTTAGTAGTGTTGATAATGAACTGTTTAAGGGGGATAATCTAACCGAGCTATTTGAAGATATTCGTCAAGTAGCAAAAGGTTGTAAGTTCTCCTCGTGTAAACATGATCAAGAACCTAATTGTGCAGTTAAACAAGCAGTGGCGACGGGAGAAATCTCTAGTAGTCGATACCAAACATATCTGACAATCTATCAAGAGCTGAAGGCCTTGCGGGATAATTTTAAATAGGGAAAATACCTGTGCAGAGTAAGTCTGTGCAGGTATTTTTGGTTCTTTGTCAAATGTTGTGGTGTGAATAATAAAGAAACATATTTAGACTGGATTAAGAATGAAAAAGTTCTTAATCCAGTTTTAACTTTTTGAAGAAGCAATGAACAATAATAGATTGCGGAAACGCTTGAAATTTCTAAGACCAAAAGAAACACGTTTTAGCACTTTAGCGCGATTGTTACAACCTTCAGTATAACTATTAGTGAAGCCAGTATTTAAAGCCGCAATAATTTCGTTTTTCCAAGAATAAATGGTATCAGCAAGTTTACTAAATTTCTCAATTCCTGACTGTTTAGCTTTTTCTTACCAGATTAAAAGGTTTTTAAAATATCTTTGCTACTAATAGCGTTATGAAATAATTCTTTGAGCATATAAGCTTTTCTGATATTCTCGGAAAGAGAAATCATATTTAATAATTGGAGTTGAGCTTCTGAAGTTAATCATGAAAAAGAGGCCGTCGCACTAGGGCGACAGCCTCTTTGAATTTAAAAATTTTATAGTTTATAGACCAGCGTCTTTTTTTAGTTCAGCGACTTTATCAAGCTTTTCCCAAGGAAGTTCAATATCAGTACGGCCCATGTGTCCATAAGCAGCAGTTTGCTTGTAAATTGGGCGACGAAGATCAAGAGCTTTGATAATGCCAGCTGGACGCAAATCAAAATGTTTTTGTACTAGTTGGGCAATTTTTTCTTCAGAAATTTTAGCTGTACCAAAAGTATCTACTAAAACAGAAACTGGTTTAGCGATACCAATAGCATAAGCTAGTTGGATTTCGCATTTGTCAGCTAGACCAGCAGCAACGATGTTTTTAGCTACATAACGAGCTGCATAAGCTGCAGAGCGATCTACTTTTGTTGGATCTTTACCTGAGAAAGCACCGCCACCATGACGAGCCATACCGCCATAAGTATCTACAATTATTTTACGGCCTGTAAGACCAGAATCACCTTGTGGTCCACCAACAACAAAGCGGCCTGTTGGATTAATGTAGTATTTAGTATTTTCATCTAGTAAGTTTGCATCTACTACAGGAAGAATTACTAGTTCTTTAAGATCTTTAGCAATTTGTTCTAAAGAAACTTCAGGACCGTGTTGAGTAGAAATAACAATTGTATCTACACGTACTGGTTTATCATCTTCGTACTCTACAGTAACTTGAGTTTTACCATCAGGGCGAAGATAAGGTAAAGTGCCATCTTTACGAACTTTAGTAAGTTGTAAAGCTAATTTGTGGGCTAAAGAAATTGGTAAAGGCATAAATTCAGGGGTTTCATTACTAGCATAACCAAACATCATGCCTTGGTCGCCAGCGCCAATAGCTTCGATGTAATCTTGTTCACCTTGTTTAGCTTCTAAAGATTTATCTACACCCATAGCAATATCTGCAGATTGTTCATCAATAGAAACTAAAATACCGCAAGTTTCACCATCAAAACCATATTTTGCACGGTCATAACCGATGTCAACAATAGTTTTGCGAACTACTTTAGGAATATCAACATAGCAAGATGTTGTGATTTCGCCAACTACGTGAACTTGGCCAGTAGTAACTAAAGTTTCGCAAGCAACACGAGCTTCTGGATCTTGAGCCAAAATCGCATCTAAAACAGAATCAGAAATTTGGTCGGCTATTTTATCAGGATGTCCTTCAGTAACAGATTCAGAGGTAAATAGTCGTTTCATTTTTGACATAAAAAAGTATCACTCCTTAATTGTAATAAGAAAAAATAAAAACTCCCAAAAATGGGAGTTAGATTTAGTTATCTATTTCCCATCTTGCTATATAATAGCAGGAATTGGCACCGTTTGATAAAAATCATGGTTGCCGCAGCTTCATCGGGCCATTCCCTCAGCTAACTCTTGATGAGTACAATATTTACTTACAGCATAGATTATACTGGAAAAAAATAGATTTTGCAAGCTAGATTTTTCTTTTCGCCAAGATGCAGTCGAGAAGAATGTTTGCTACTTTAGTTTTGCTCATTTGTTCTAAGGAACAAATTTCTCCATCGGGATAGAGCAATTTAACGATGTTGGTATCGGCATTAAACCCAGCCCCACTTAAGGTTACATCATTAGCGACAATCATATCAAGATTTTTCTTGCGTAATTTTTCTTGGGCATTACTAATTAAATCATTAGTTTCGGCCGCAAAACCAACCAAAAATTGTTTGGTTTTCTTTTGCCCAAGATCGGCCAGGATATCAGGATTTTTCTCTAAAACAATAGTTAAATTAGCATCAGCTTGTTTTTTTATTTTTTGAGAGCTGACTTCTTTGGGGCGATAATCAGCAACCGCCGCAGCCTTAATTACAATATCGGCTTGGGTAAAATAATCTAAAACCGCAGCATGCATTTCCCTAGCGCTGTCTACAGCAATAAAATTAACTTTAGCAGGCACAGGAAGATTGCTGGGACCTGAAATTAATGTAACCTGTGCACCGCGAGCTATAGCCGCTTGGGCTATAGCATAGCCCATTTTACCGCTAGAATGATTACTGATATAGCGAACGGGGTCGATCGCTTCGCGCGTCCCAGCGGCAGTTACTAGAATATTTAAACCAGCTAGGTCTTGAGCTGCAACAATAGTTTGTTCGAGATATTCAACAATTGCTTGAGGTTCAGGCAGACGTCCGGCGCCGCTCGTACCACAAGCTAGATGACCTTCAGCGGCTGGCAAAACTTTATAACCTAGATCCAGTAATTTCTGTAAATTTGCTTTAGTTATCGGGTGCTCATACATATTAGTATTCATTGCTGGACAAATAACTATTTGGGCTGGTGTGGCTAATAAGGTTGTTGACAGCATATCATCCGCGATTCCGGTAGCCATTTTGGCAATGATATTCGCAGTTGCAGGCGCAACCACAAATAAATCAGCCCAACAGGCTAACGCAATATGTTCGACATTGAATTCATGAACTTCCCCCCACATGCTTACTACAACTGGATTAGCACTAAGTTCACGAAAAGTTAGGGGAGTAACGAATTTAGTCGCCGCTTCGGTCATTACAACTTTAACCTCTGCGCCTTTTTTACGCAGTCTGCTTACCAAGTCTACAGCCTTATAGACAGCGATACCGCCGCTTACACCTAAAACAATTTTTTTTCCTGTAAGTGACATAATATCCTCCGTAACTTACTTGATACCTAATTTGGTACGTTCATAGGTTATTTTACCTTGAGCTATTTCATACAAGGCGATACTTACTGGTTTATTAGAAGGACATTTTATTTCGCTATTATTATCATTTAATAGTTCGCGTCCACGTTTTGCAGCTAAAACCACCAGGGTATATTTACTGTCTACCAAAGTAACTAGATAATCGATAGATGGATTAATCAAGAGATCACTTCCTTTTAGTTATTGTTACAAATAATTTCTTCGACTACAGGCATGTTGCGCCCTACGCGACATTTTTCAGATGTTATTATTGCTAAAATTTTATCGCTGGCTTTGTTGACTTCATCATTAATTACCAAGTAGTCATATTTAGATGCGCAAAATTTTAGTTCGGAAACAGCTTTGCTTAAGCGATGCCTAATAACTTCTGCAGTATCGGTACCGCGTTTATAGATGCGGTCAGATAACTCGGTTAAAGAAGGTGGTAAAATTAGGACAAAAACTGCTTCAGGAAATTTATTTTTGATTTGCATGGCCCCTTGCGGGTCTATTTCTAAAATGACATCAAGATTTTCATCTAAAAGTTTTTGGACATAATTTTTAGGCGTGCCATAGTAATTCCCATAAACCTCTGCGTGTTCTAGCAATTCATCTTGAGCGATCATTTCTTGAAAAGTGTCTTTGCTAACAAAATGATAGCTTTGACCATTCAACTCGCCAGTACGAGGTGCTCTTGTCGTAGCAGAGATGGAATACTTTAAACTAGGATTATGAGCTAGCAAATACTTGCATATTGTACCTTTGCCAGCACCAGAGGGACCGGATAGGACTAATAAAATACCTTTTTCCTGCATTAAACCCCCTCCTATTCTTCGGTTTCGTCGTTTTGTGTAGCGCGGTGTGCTACTGTTTCAGGTTGAATAGCAGATAAAACCACATGATTACTATCCATAACCAGCACGGCACGAGTTCTGCGACCATAAGTTGCATCAATTAAGATGTTTTTATCTCTTGCTTCTTGAATAATTCTTTTTACAGGCGCAGAATCTGGACTAATTATTGCAATTACTCTTGCTGCTGCGACTACATTTCCAAAACCGATATTTATTAACTTCATTCCCATTGCCATTGTGATAACTCTCCAATTTTATTCTATATTTTGTATTTGTTCTCTTATTTTTTCGATTTCACTTTTCATATCTACCGCAACGGTAGTAATGGCAAAATCATTCGCTTTAGAAGCGATAGTATTTACTTCGCGATTTAACTCTTGCACTAAAAAATCCAATTTACGTCCAGCTGGTTGCTGGCTTTGAATAGTTTTAATAAATTGTTCGAAATGACTTTTCAAACGCACAATTTCCTCAGTAATGCTAGCTTTATCAGCAAAAATAGCGATTTCTTGTGCTAAACGTTCTGGATCTAGAACATTATTGTGTTCTTTTAAAAGTTCGTTAATGCGCTCCGTGATTCGTTTTTGTGCTTCTACTGGAACTAAAGGGGCACGTTGTTCTATTTTGGTTAATAGATTTCGCAAGAGATTTATGCGATTTAATAAATCTTGATAAATATTGTTGCCTTCCGCTTTACGCATCATAATTAGATTTGTAATAGCAATATTCAGCGCTTGTTCTAGTTTAGACCAAAGTTCTTCGGCATCTAGTGGTTGCTCTTTTTGCGTAACAACATCAGGTGCTTTTAGAACATAAAGTAATTCTTGGCTTTCATTTGAATTACAACAAGTTAAAAAAGAAATTTCGCGAAATGCTTTTTGATAAGCTAAAGCTAGCTGTTTATCTACCTGAACATTAGACTTATCAGCGGTGTAGTCTTCCATGCTAATAAAAACGTCTAGACGACCACGGCTTATTTTATTTAAAATTCCCCGTCTAATCTTATCTTCTAAGACGTTGAGCATGCGTGGCATACGAACAACTACATCATTATAGCGATGATTCACAGCTTTAACTTCTATCGTAAAAGAATGTTTATCATCACGGAAGTCCCCGCGACCAAAACCAGTCATGCTTTTTAACAAATTTATAAACCTCCTTTTTTAGAAAAAACTCCTACAATTTAAATTATTAATATTATTTAGCTATTGATCATAATATAATATATAATAATGTTATATTATAACATAAAAAATGGCTAAAGAAAGGGATTTTATATGAATTTAGATGGATTAAGTTTATCTTTTTTAAAAGAAGAGCTATATGAACGTTTAATAAATGCGAGAATTGATAAGATATATCAAATTGATCATAGTACGGTATGTATATATCTATATGTTAAAAATGAAAAACAGTATTTAGTAATTAGCACTAGTTTGCCAATCATGTATTTTGTGCAAAATGCACCACAACATTTAGAAACTCCCACTAGCTTTTGTATGGTTTTGAGAAAACACTTAGAAGGTGCGAGAATTACAGATGTGCGACAGTATGAATTAGATAGAATAATTAATATACAAGTAGATACAATTGGTTTTGCAAATCAACTAGAGAGTAAAAATCTCTATGTTGAATTGACTGGGAAAAATAGTAACATAATTTTATTAAAAGACAATATTATTATTCAGGCTTTGAAAAATGTTGCTTTAAAAAACAATTCGTTTCGTCAAATTCAGCCTAATCGTGAATATGTTTTACCACCGCAAAAACACACACCCTATAGTTTAGTTAAAAATAATAGTGCAGATTTTATCACTGCGGGTAAAAGCGACACGGTAGCTGTTGTGTTGCATAAATTTTTGTTGGCTAATTTTGCTGGAATAGGCACTGTGATTAGTAGGGAAATAGTTTGGCGCTGTGGGTTCCCAGATAATATTGCTACTACTGAATTAACTGAAAAAGATTGGCAAGAGTTGGGAAAAAATATTGTGGAAATTAAAGCAGAAATTAATTTGCGCAAGGGTTATTATTGCTATACCAAAGCTGGGCGCTTTGTAGCCTTTGCCCCATTTAGATTGTTTAGTCAGCAAGCAAATACGCAAGAACAAGTTTTTCCTTCAGTTTTAGCGGCAATAAATTATTTATTGCAGTTAACCCCAGCAGCAGTCCCAGAAAAAATATTTTTAGAAAAATTATTAAAAAATGAAATCGACAAACAAGAAAGAAAAAAAATAGCCTTAGAAGGGGAAAAAGCTATAGCTGAAAATGCCGAACAATATAAAATTTGGGCAGATAACCTGATGGCTTATTTGTATATTATCGAACCTAAGAGCAATAAATATCAAGGTTTAGATATCTACAGCAATCAGCCAATTACAATTGTTTTAGAAGCACGTCTATCGCCTCTAGAAAATGCCAATGCTTATTATAAAAAATATAATAAGGCCAAACGGGCCAATGTTGTGCTGCTAGAACAAATCCAACAAACTAGTGAACAAATTTTTTATTTACAAAGTTTGGAAATAGCCTTAGATAACGTCTCTAGTAATGAGGAAATTCAAGAGCTAAAAATAGAATTAGAAGTCTTAGGCTTATTCAAAGCAGCAAAAAAAACCAAAAATAAAATTAAAAAAACCCTCTCAAGTCCTTGGAAATTTCGAGTTGATGCAGATACTTTAATTTACGTCGGGAAAAATAACCAACAAAATGATCAACTTACTTTTAAAATTGCTAAAACTAACGATTTGTGGTTTCATGTACAAAAACAGCCAGGTTCACATGTCGTAATTAAGAAAACTAGTGGTCAGCCAGCAGCAACTGAAATTCAACTGGCGGCGGAGTTAGCCCTTTATTTTAGTAAAGGGAAAAATTCTAGCAATGTGCCAGTGGATTATACGCAACGCAAAAATGTTTGGAAAGCTAATGGGGCAAAACCTGGGTTAGTTTACTATGATAAGCAAAGCACGCTATATCTCACGCTAGATGTTGCTAAAATTGAAGAATTTATAAAAACAAATAAAACGAACGATTAAAGAATAAGTGAAAATAAAGTTCGAAAAAATATTGATTTATACCAAGGCATTTGTTAAAATATCCTTGAAGTTACAATAAGCAACTAGAAAAAGTGTAAACTTTATAACTTTAAAAGAAAATTATCCTTAAAAGTGTAAATAATTTATTGAACGTTCAAAGGAGAGTGTGTGATGAAGGTAGCGATTATCATGGGTAGCGATTCTGATTGGGGTATTTTAAAGGTAGCAGAACAAGAATTAGCTGCTGCTGGCGTAGCAGTGGATGTTTTAGTAGCTTCAGCACATAGAACGCCGAATTTAGTGCATGATTATGTTTTAAAGGCTAGAAGTGAAGGTATAGAAGTTATTATTGCCGCAGCGGGAGCGGCGGCACATTTACCTGGGGTAGTGGCAGCATTTACGACTTTGCCAGTAATTGGGGTGCCGATTAATGCGACTAGCTTAGATGGGATGGATGCTCTACTTAGTATTGCGCAAATGCCCTCAGGAATTCCTGTGGCGACAATGGCGATTGACGGGGCGAAAAATGCAGCTTTATTTGCGATCCAAATTTTGTCAGGGAAATATCCTCAATTAGTAGATTATTTGGCGGCTTATCGCGAAAAAATGCAACAAGAAGTTATTGCTAAAGGGCAAAGATTACAACAGTTAAGAGCTGAAAAATAATTTTCACTGAAAATAAAAATAGATATAAAAAATAAGGGAGTGTTTAATTATGAAAATGGGCGAAATGTTATATGAGGGTAAAGCGAAAAAGATTTTTAAAACGGACAAAGAAAATGAAGTAATTGTATATTATAAAGATGATGCTACAGCTTTTAACGGTTTGAAAAAAGGCACAATTATTAACAAAGGAATTATGAACAATAAAATCACTAATTTCTTTTTTGATTTATTAGGCAAACAAGGCATTCCTCATCATATCATTAAAGAGTTAAGTGATCGGGAGGTATTAGTAAAAAAAGTTCAAATTATCCCAATTGAAGTGGTAACAAGAAATATTGTAGCTGGAAGTTTGTCTAAAAACTTAGGCATTCCTGAAGGGGAGAAACTAGCTAGTACAGTAGTAGAACTTTATTATAAAAACGATGAAGTAGGCGATCCACCAATTAACTACTATCACGCTAAAGCAATGAAATTGGCGACTCAAGAGCAAATTGACACTATGGAAAAATACGCTTTGAAAATCAATGAAATTTTAAGTGCTTACCTAGCTGAACGGGGCATTTTATTAGTAGATTTCAAATTGGAATTTGGTTTATATGAAGGACAAGTTATTTTGGCAGATGAAATAACTCCAGATACCTGCCGTCTATGGGATAGCAAAACAATGGAAAAAATGGATAAAGATCGTTTCCGTAGAGATTTAGGAAATGTTGAAGAAGCATATCAAGAAGTTTTAAAAAGATTAATCGGCTAAAAACTATTGGGGCGAGAAAAGGAGAACATTGTGTTTTTTGATCAAATAACAGATAAACCAAAAGAAGAATGTGGTGTATTCGGCATTTACTCTCATAAGGAAGATGTAGCTTTAACTACTTATTTGGGCCTATTTGCCTTGCAACATCGGGGACAAGAAAGTACCGGTATAGTTGTTAGTGATGGCGTAAACGTGGACATTAAACGGGGCATGGGCTTAGTAACGGAAGTTTTCCGGGATGGGTTACCCGAATTGCCAGGCCATATGGCAATTGGACATGTGCGTTATTCAACTACGGGAGCTAGTTTAGCAATAAATATTCAGCCACTTAAAGTTTGTTATGCAGGTGGAAATTTAAGTTTGTCACATAATGGCAACTTGACTAATGCTAAAAAAATCCGAGAAAAATTGGCTCAAGAAGGGGCAGTGTTCCAAACTAGTGTAGATACAGAAGTTATTATCACGCTAATAGCTCGCTCGCGTGGAGCAACTATCGAAGATAAAATTGCTGAAGCAATGCGGGAATTAACTGGAGCATTTTCCTTGGTTATTATGACTGATGATAAAATGTTTGCGGTGCGTGATAGCTATGGCTATCGTCCTTTATGTATTGGCAAATTGGATACGGGCTATATAATTTCTTCAGAAACCTGTGCATTAGATGCAATTGGGGCAGCTTTTGTTCGCGATGTCTTGCCTGGTGAAGTAGTAGTTATCTCCAGTGATCAGCAAGAATTCACAAGTTACTTCTTTACGCCGCCAAGAGAAAAATTAGCAAGATGCGTATTTGAATATATTTACTTTGCGCGCCCAGACAGTGTAATTGATGGTCAATGTGTATATCAATCACGGGTGGCAATGGGACGACAATTAGCTAAAGAAAATGCCCGTATTCAAGCAGATATCGTGGTGTCAGTACCAGATTCGGGTACGCCTGCGGCTATTGGCTATTCGCTAGAGTCCGGGATTCCCTTTTTAGAAGGTTTGATAAAAAATCGCTATATGGGCAGAACTTTTATTCAACCAGAACAAAAGAAACGGGCTAATAGTGTGCGCATGAAACTAAGTGCCGTAAAATCTTTAGTAGAGGGTAAACGTGTAATTATGGTGGATGACTCCATTGTGCGCGGTACTACTAGCGGGAAAATAGTACGCTTGTTAAAAGATGCTGGCGCTACTGAAGTGCATATGTGTGTAAGTTCACCACCAGTAACCTATCCATGTTTTTATGGAATTGATACATCTGTGCGCAAAGAATTGATTGCGGCAACACATACCGAGCAAGAAATTTGTGAGTACATTGGGGCAGATTCCTTGCATTATATTTCTATGGCCGGGTTGCGCCAAGTTTTTGCGACAAAAAGAGCAGAAAATATGTGTTATGCATGTTTTACAGGAGAATATCCAGAAACTACAGACTGTAACAATAAAAACATTTTTGAATAGGAGGATTTTACGGTGGCGGAAGAGAAGAAAACACAATTAACCTATGCTGATGCTGGGGTAGATATTGATGCTGGCAATCGGGCTGTAGAATTGATGAAAAATAACGTGCGAGCGACTTACCGACCAGAAGTAATGGGTGACCTAGGTGGTTTTGGTGGTTTGTTTGCTTTGAATCATAAAAAATATGAACAACCAGTATTAGTGTCAGGTACAGATGGGGTAGGTACTAAATTGAAGCTAGCCTTTATGATGAATAAACATGATACAATCGGCCAAGACGCTGTAGCTATGTGCGTAAATGATATTTTGGTGCAAGGGGCAGAACCATTGTTTTTCCTGGATTACCTAGCTGTTGATAAAGTACGTTCAGAACAAGTGGCTAACATTGTAGCTGGAGTAGCTAAGGCGTGTAAGGAATCAGGTTGCGCTCTAATTGGGGGCGAAACGGCAGAAATGGCTGGCTTTTATGCAACTGGCGAATATGATATCGCGGGTTTTTGTGTGGGGGTAGTTGATAAGGCCAAAATGATTACGGGTGAGCAGATTAAACCAGGGGATGTAATTTTAGGTTTGCCATCTAGTGGCTTACACTCTAATGGATTTTCCTTGGTGCGAAAAATTTGTTTTGATGTGCAAAAACTAGAGTTAGACGCCGAAATTCCTGAATTTGGCCGTACTTTGGGTTTAGAACTGTTAGAGCCAACACGTTTGTATCCAAGTTTATGTTTACCTCTGATTGAAAAGTTTAATATTAAAGGCATGGTTCATATTACTGGTGGGGGTTTTTATGAAAATATTCCTCGTATTTTACCAGAAAATTGTAGTGCGATAATTGATGCAGGGGCTTGGAAAATGCCAGCTATTTTTGCTAAATTGCAAGAGTGGGGTAATGTGCCTTGGAAGGAAATGTATCGGACTTTTAATATGGGTATTGGGATGATTTTGATTGTAGATGCAGCTGAAGCAGAATTAATTAAAGCAGAACTAGCTAACAAGCAAGAAGCTTGTTTTGAGTTAGGTCAAATAACTAGTGGAGTTAAAGAGGCCATTTTGAAGGGCGGCGTCTTCCATGAGTAGCAAAATTATAGCTGGCGTTTTAGCTAGTGGGCGTGGCAGTAATTTCCAATCGATTTTAGATAAAATTAGTAGTGGCGAATTGTCGTTGCAAATTGGCGTAGTTATTGCCGACAAAGCCGATGCTTATGTTTTGCAAAGAGCGGCTGCGGCAGGTATTCCAGCCGTAGTCATTTTAAGACAAGATTATTCTAGCAAAGAAGCTTTTGAACAGGCGCTTATAGAATGTCTGCAAGCCCATAAGGTGGAGTTGTTAGTATTAGCTGGATTTATGCGAATTTTATCTAGCCAAGTAATTAGAGCTTTCCCAGAAAAAATTATTAATATTCATCCCTCGCTCTTACCTAGCTTTCCTGGCTTGCAGGCGCAAAAGCAGGCAATTGATTATGGAGCTAAGTATTCGGGTTGTACAGTGCATTTTGTAGATGAGGGAATGGATAGTGGCCCGATTATTATGCAAGCAATTGTCGAAGTTGCTGAAGATGATAATGAAGCGAGCTTAGCGGCAAAAATTTTAGAAAAAGAACATGAAATTTTCCCGAGGGTTTTACAACTGTATGTTCAAGGAAAAATTGCAGTTCAAGGCCGTCAAGTAAAGATTCTAAAATAGGAATGGGTGAATTATGAATATTAAACGAGCATTATTAAGTGTTTCTAATAAACAAGGCATTATTGAATTAGCAAGATGTTTGCATGCCGCAGGTGTGGAAATTATTTCTACGGGTGGTACAATGCAGGCTATAAAACAAGCTGGTATTCCTGTAACTTATGTTAGTGAAGTTACAGGTTTTCCAGAAATAATGGACGGACGGGTTAAAACTTTAAATCCTTATGTTCATGGTGGGATTTTGGCAATTCGTGATAACCAAGAGCATGTACAAGCAATGCAAACACATGGCATAAAGCCGATTGATATGGTAGTGGTAAACTTATACCCCTTTAAAGAGACTATTGCCAAACCAGGCGTAACTAAGGCAGAAGCGATAGAGAATATTGATATTGGCGGGCCTGCGATGATTAGAGCGGCGGCTAAAAACTTTAAGGACGTAATGGTTGTAGTTAACCCTGAACGTTATGCGGAAATAATTGAATTAATCAATAGCAAACAAGAAATTAGCTTAAATTTTAGACAAAAATTATCTTTAGAAGCTTATCGCCATACCGGGGAGTACGATCTAGCGATAACTAAATATTTGTTACAAGATTTAACAGCAGAAGAATTTGTGGCAGCCGATAGCTTATTGCTGACTAAAGTTCAAGATTTACGCTATGGGGAAAATCCTCACCAAAAAGCAGCTTTTTATGCAGTGCAAGGGGAAGAATACGGCATTGCCAAAGCGAAACAACTACACGGCAAGGAATTGTCTTTTAACAATATTGTAGATTTGGAAGCAGCCTATCGAATAGTTTGCGAATTTGATAAACCCGCAGTTAGTATAATTAAGCATACGAATCCTTGTGGTACAGCAACAGCAGCACAATTGTGTACGGCTTATCTAAAAGCTTATGCGGCTGATAGCACGTCCGCTTTTGGTGGCATTATTGCTCTAAACCAAATAGTTGACCAAGCTACGGCGCTAGAGATGAGTAAATTGTTTGTAGAAGCTATAATTGCGCCAGCTTATTCGCCCGAAGCCTTAGAAATTTTAACGGCGAAGAAAAATATTCGGCTATTAGAATTGCCTTTACTAGCGTTTACTGGGCAAGAAAAAGATATGAAAAAAGTTACGGGCGGTATTTTAATCCAAGAATTAGATACTTTAGTTGTGAAACGTGAAGATTTGCAAGTGGTAAGTAAACGTCAACCAACAGAAGCGGAATGGGCAGATTTGTTATTTGCCTGGAAAGTAGTAAAACATGTAAAATCCAATGCGATTGTTTTAGCTAAAGCAGAAGTTACTTTAGGTGTAGGCGCAGGACAAATGAATCGAGTTGGTTCAGCTAATATTGCGATTGCTCAAGCAGGAGCAGAAAGCGTAGGCAGTGTTTTGGCCTCCGATGCCTTTTTACCATTTAGAGATACAGTCGATTCAGCCCATCAAGCGGGAATTAGTGCGATAATTCAAACTGGTGGCTCGGTGCGCGACCAAGAAAGTATTGATGCCGCGAATGAACATGGCTTGGCCATGGTGTTTACTAAAGTACGTCATTTTAAACATTAAGCTAGATTAAGTCGGCGGAAAATAAGGGAGGACTTATGCGGATATTAGTTATTGGTAGTGGTGGTCGAGAACATGCGTTGGTTTGGAAACTAGCCCAAAGTGCAAAAGTTAGTAAGATATATGCGGCCCCTGGCAATCCTGGAATTGCGGAGTTAGCAGAGTGTGTGCAACTAGATTTGACTAATTTATCAGCAGTGGCTGATTTTGCTCAACAGCAGGCAATAGATTTGACCGTTGTCGGTCCTGAGGCAACTTTGGTTGCGGGAATTGTGGATGTTTTCCAAGCGCGCGGCTTAAATATTTTTGGACCTAGCAAGCTAGCAGCTCAAATTGAAGGATCTAAAGGCTTTGCCAAAGATTTAATGGCGAAATATAATATTCCCACAGCGGCATTTGGTGTTTTTTATGATGCTGACAGTGCGAAAAAATATATCCAAGAACAAGGGGCACCGATTGTTGTTAAAGCAGATGGACTTGCGGCGGGTAAAGGTGTTATCGTAGCGATGACTGAAGCGGAAGCTTTAGAGGCTATTGATAAAATTATGTTAGATAGTGAGTTTGGTCAAGCGGGTGCGAGTGTGGTTATTGAAGAGTATTTAGCAGGCGAAGAGGCTTCCTTGCTTGCTTTTACCGATGGCAAAACAATTGTGCCGATGGTTGCAGCGCAAGACCATAAGCGGATTTTTGATGCGGATCAAGGGCCAAATACCGGTGGCATGGGTACTTATGCTCCAGCGCCAGTATTAACTCCAGAACTACAACAACTTTGTTTAGATACAGTGCTTGTGCCCACGATTAAAGCAATGGCGGCAGAAGGCTGTCCTTATGTAGGTTGTTTATATGCAGGCTTAATGATTACCAAGCAAGGTATAAAAGTTATTGAATTTAATGCGCGGTTTGGCGATCCAGAAACACAAGTCATTATGCCATTGTTAGCGAGTGATTTGGCCGAAGTTCTATTAGCCTGTGCTCAAGGTCGACTACAGGATGTAGAAGTTAAATGGAATAACCAAGCGGCAGTTTGTGTAGTAATGGCTGCTCAAGGATATCCAGCGGCTGATTATCGCAAAAATGAGCCGATTAGCGGTTTAGAGAGTGTAAAACAATTGGAAAATGCCACGGTATTTCATGCGGGTACGGGGATTAGTGCCGAACAATTAGTGACTACGGGCGGACGAGTGCTCGGTGTGGTTGGTTGTGCGCAAGATTTGCGAGCGGCCAAAGACTTGGCTTATCAGGCTGTAGAAAAAATTAACTTTACAGGCCAACATTATCGAAAAGACATTGCTTGGCGAGCTTTAAAATAAAAGAAACAAATAAATTAGGATATGCTAATTTAGCAGAGTGTTGCTCTAGACATATTAGCGATATTTTAATACAGTTCTATTTGTAAATTTAATATTAGCTTTCGCTCATCACCGGATGAGTGGTAATAAGGCAACCAAGATTAAATCGTAGGTACGGTGTTTCGACACTATAAGATTTAGTCTTGGTTGCTTATTTTGTTTGAAGTGGAAAGGAAGAACTATGGAAATTGAAATGTATGAACAATTACCAGAGGATGCAAAACGCATCCGCATGAAAGTGTTTATGGAAGAACAGGGCTTTGAAAATGAATTTGATGATATTGACAATCTTTCAATACACTTTTTAATATTTGAAAAAGCAATTCCAGTTGCTACTTGTAGATTATATTTTTCTGGCGCAAGGCAAAATTATACCGTAGGAAGAATTGCCGTCTTAAAGGAATTTAGAGGTAAGAATTATGGCGGAGAACTACTTATAGCGGCAGAAAGAGAAGTAATAGAAAGGAAAGGACGTTGTATTGAATTATCAGCTCAAGTCAGAGCAGCTACTTTTTATGTGAAAAATGGCTATGTAGCATCAGATGAAATCCATGATGATGAAGGATGTCCTCATGTATGGATGATGAAACAGTTAAGATAGTATCAATATTAGAGATATATCATGCATCTATTTATTGTGATTTGTTATTTGAGAAATTAGGGTTCGTTTGCAATAAACCTACGAATTATTGAACTTATTTTATTTAGATACAATAGTAGATATTAAGAAAATAGAAGTTTTTTTTCAATACAGATAAATACTATATAGACTGCATATACAAGGCTAATTAATGTAAAAATCCCCCCAATAAGTTAGACCTAAAAATCTAACGATTGGGGGGCAGTTCAAACAACTGGAGGATTTTTTATAAACTGTTTGCAAATTTAAACTGAAAAGTAATTGCAATTACCGCAATAACTGGACAACTGCTTGCGGAGTTTGATTGGCTTGAGCAAGCATTGCTTGGGCGACTTGGTTAAGGACATTATTTTTCTGGAAAACATGCATTTCTTTGGCCATGTCTAGATCGCGAATGCGAGATTCAGAGCTACTTAGATTTTCAGCAGCTGTACCGAGATTGCTAATAGTGTGTTCTAAGCGATTTTGCACTGCGCCGAGGACACTACGTTGACGCGATACTTTTATAATTGCGTTGTTGGTTACTTCAATTGCGGCTTGGGCAGTAAATTTATTAGTTAGGTTAAGGTTAGTAATGCCTAAAGTGTTGGTATCGACCCCGGCTATTCCGATATTTAGAAATTGACCGCTGTTAGCACCGATTTGGCTAAGAAAAGGCGCTTCTAATTTCAAGTCCGCTGCTTCGGCTTTACTAAAGACAAAACTTATAGTCTCGCCCACTTGCATATCGCGAAAAGCTAGGGGTAAGGTTGCGCCAGCTCCTTCTAGCCCAAGAACATGTTTACTTAAATCTAGCTGACCGCTGTCTGAAAAATCTAGCGGCGTTTGCTGACCTAAGTTATTGATGAGAATAAACTCATTGTCCATGGCTTTGTTTAACGCAATTTCTAATTGTTGCTTTACGGGTGCTTTGGCTAAAATATTATTAGCGCTATCTAAGGCGGTGTTGTCACTATTTAGCAGTGCTTGTTTTAAAACGTTAATTAATTCCGAACGATTGCTGGTTGCCGGAATGATATTATCAATTGTTTGTTCGGTTTTGGCTAAAGCCAAAGACAAGGTCCGTTGAGCTATTGCCGGGGTATTATAGATAGTATCAGTAGTATTAACCGTACCCCAATCGTCTTGTAATAACAACGGCAAAATATTTTCTTTTAGTTGTGGGTCGGCGATAGTTTTGTTGGCTAATTCGGTGGCTTGGAAAATTTGATTGTTGCGCATTGTCTCTAGGATAAGATCTACAGTTTTGTTATTGCTAGCTTGGGCAAATTTTTCGGAGTTTGCTAGTAGCAATTTTTCTAAATTAGCGTCAAAACGGAATTGTTTGGACATGGTTGTGATTTGTGTTTCGATAGCACTGAGAACCGCATCTTGATATCTGGAATTGTAACGGATTGCGGCAATATCAGGAACAATACTGGTGCTTGGATCAGTGGTGATTTCTGCAGCGATGCGTACGAGACTTTCCAAACCGCCAGAGGCGATTCCGGCTTGAATAGAACTATTACGCATGTCGGTTGTGAGGGCTGCTTGAAAACCAGAATCTGTTTTAACAAACAAATCATCAATCACGGTGCCCCCTGAAGTTTTAAGTTCATCACCATCTGTTTGGATAAGGACGCGTGTGGCTTGGGCAACATTTTCACTGACACCGTTGGCTTTGGTTACGAGATAAGCCTCGTTTTGGAGTTCGGCTGTTAAGGCATCTTGATAGACTGTTTTATCTATTACGTTGGTAAAAATAGCTAAGTTATCCGGAGGAATAGTGGTATTTAAAATTGTATTATAGACAATAGTAGACAAAGTTCCAGAAAGACCGTTAGCCAAAGCTGTGGTCTGCGCAATTTGTCGCATTTCAGTGTTTACAGCACCCTTGTAAGCATTGGTTGCCGCAACTGTTGCGGGAGCGTTAATTGTACTGCTGGCATCTACGATTAAGGGAGTAATAGCATTGGCAAAGGTGGTTGTTGCGCCAACACCAAGTGCAGCGGTGTTGGTTTTATTGCGAACATAGCTTACTAATTCATTGATGTAGGTAGGATTGGTGGTAATGTCAGATGTAACTGTAACTCCTGTGATAGAAGCGTTGGCGATTGCAGTGCGCAAGCTCGCAGGTAAGCTAGGATCGGTTGCGGCTAAGGCGTTGGCGCGCCCTACAGTTTGAACAGCATTGGCAAAAGCTGCATTTGACTGTACTCCAGCTAAAGTATTGGCGGTAAAACCCGTGCTGATAACATTGGCAGCGGCAGTGCGGATGCTAAGGTCACTAGTTGTCATAGCAGCCGCAGCCGCAGTTTTGCTAGCCGTGGTTACATTGTTTATCAAAGTAGCATTAAGTTTTATGGTAGCAGCAGAATTAATAGTAGCGCTAGCTGTTACAGTTAAATTACTGATGTTACTAGCTATGGTAGCATTGTTGCCAGCAGCAGTAGCGGCAGTTAAAGCCTCAGTTCGCAAAAGTGGAGTGAGGGCAGTTGTAAAAGCAGCACTACTTATTACTGTAGGTGCTGTGTTTAGAGTGCCATCGGCATTTACGCCTGCGCTTAATACCGCACTTAGCAAGGCGGGGTCGGTAATGCTAGCACTAGCATTTTGATTAAGCGCATAATCTACAGCGACTTTTAAGTGATTATTAACCGCGGCAACAACCGCTACTTCGCTAGTTGGTTGATCGGCAGCATCGGCTAAGGTGGTGATGTTAGGGTCATTTAGAATCGCATCGATTGCTGCATTACCAAAATCTGCTCGTAAAGGATTGAGGGCTGTTGGCAAGTCAGCTTTTGTGGTAAGTCCGTCAAGATAAGTTGCGTCACGTACCGCTAAAAGATTAGTTCGGCTGGTGTCAGTTGCAGTTAAGGCATTGCTTGTAGCGGTCTCTAAAGTGTTTTTTTCATTAGTGCTGGCAGTTATCGCATTGTTTATTCCGTTATTAGCAACATCTATTATGCCTTGGGCGGCCGTAATACCGAGATTTACATCTGCAAAAGCATTATTAGCTACAGTAGTTGCTGCGGTTATAGCATTATTAGCACTAGTTACTACAAATGCTTTTTCGGTGGTGGCTGTAGTGTGTGCGGTAGTTAAAATGTTCGGTGCTGTAACTGTTGCAAAATTATTAGCGGCTGTTACGGCGCTTTGTACAGCGGTATTAGCCAGAGTCTGCGAAGCATTATTGGCTAGAATTGCTTTTTCGACAGCGTTATAAGCAATTGCTTTAGTTTGAACAGCGGCGTCGCGAATTGCTTGGAGTTGGTTATCATCTAATTTAGTTCGATTAATAGCTAGAGCAGTTTCTTGAATACTAGGTTTAGTTAATTGGAGTTTAGTTGTTAAACTAACTACATCATCAATTTGAGTTTTAGTATCGCTGAAAATTTTCTGACCGGTATTTAAAGCGTTACCTAAGGAATTTACAATTTCTTGCTCTAAACCATTATTAT
Organism: Succinispira mobilis DSM 6222; assembly: GCF_000384135.1. NCBI lineage: Bacteria > Bacillati > Bacillota > Negativicutes > Acidaminococcales > Acidaminococcaceae > Succinispira > Succinispira mobilis. The sequence continues at coordinate 1,992,133 of NZ_KB913028.1, read as the reverse complement.
CAACACGAGCCACCATAAAAGCACCATCAACAGCAACTGTTTTAGCAGCTTCTTGTAGAGCCATTTTGGTTGTTGCTGGAATAGTTAGTGCTGAATTGTTACTAATACGAATTTGTCCATCTATTTTTTCTTGAGAACCTTTGGCGGATCCATCCAAGAGTTTCTTTGTGTTAAACTCAGTAGTATTGGCGATACGATCTACTTCGGAAACTAGTTGTTCAACTTCCGCTTGGATACCTTGTCGATCATCACTAGTGTTAGTATCGTTAGCCGCTTGAACAGATAACTCGCGAATGCGTTGCAAAAGGTCATGCGTTTGCCCTAGAGCGCCTTCAGCGGTTTGGATTAGCGAAATACTATCTTGAGCATTACGAGCTGATTGAGTTAAACCGCGTACTTGAGCTCGCATTTTTTCGGAAATTGCTAAACCTGCAGCATCATCGCCAGCACGATTAATTCGCAATCCTGAAGATAGTTTTTCAAGATTTTTACTAGAATTTTTGCTACTAATACTCAAAAGGCGGTTGGTATTTTTAGCAGAAATATTATTATTGATTATCATGAGTACTACTCCTTACAGATAGTGTCGTTAAAAACTATCTAAGTTAATTTCATGGTAGTCGTACGAGAAATAGCTAAACTTTAATTGGGCGTATATTTTAAGCTGTGTTTATTTGCAAATGAAAGTAATTTATGTTTCGAAATTCAATAACACTAAATGACGAAAGTATCTAGAAAAATAATATTTATAATAACATATCGTATGATTTTATAAAATCTTTAATGTTTTTTATTGTTTTAAGTTGCTAATTAGAGAAAATAAATTAAGTAAATGG
>NZ_KB913028.1:1821297-1986297 GCF_000384135.1 Succinispira mobilis DSM 6222 | reverse complement strand
TCCCTATCCATCGCGGGCGCAAGAGATTTGAAGGGAACTGCTCCTAGTACGAGAGGACCGGAGTGGACGAACCGCTGGTGTACCAATTGTTCCGCCAGGAGCATAGTTGGGTAGCTACGTTCGGAAAGGATAAACGCTGAAAGCATCTAAGCGTGAAACCAGCCTTAAGATGAGATCTCTCATAGAGTTAATCTAGTAAGACACCTTGGAGATTACGAGGTTGATAGGTTGGATGTGTAAGTAGAGTAATCTATTGAGCTGACCAATACTAATATGTCGAGGGCTTGACTTAAACAAGAAAAAATATATCTCGTGGTAAAAAAATTAATCTGTGAAGTTTTGAGGGAGTTTACCAAATGGAAATTCACCTCGATAATCTGGTGGCGATAGCTAAGAGGATACACCTGTTCCCATACCGAACACAGTAGTTAAGCTCTTATACGTCGAAAGTACTTGGCTGGAGACGGCCTGGTAGGATAGATAGTTGCCAGTTACTTAAGCTCTGCACTTTGTGTAGAGCTTTTTTGTTTGTAAAAAAGCTCTATGTATAGAAAAATTTTGTATAGCAATTGCGTAAACGATTGATATTTCTAAGATAAAAAGTAATATTACTCGTTTTATTTTTTTTGCTAGAACATTTATATCGTGTCTTTGCTAAATTTGATATACTTGGTGTAGTGTAGGTAAATAGATAAAAGGTTAAGACCTATAAAAATCAGAGGATGTGCAAAATGTATGAATTTCTAGTTCCTCAAGAGATAAAAAACCATTTAACAGTAAGGGAGTTTCTAAGAGGACAGGGGATTTCTCTTACCGAATGGCGCAAAATAAAGAATATCGGTAGCATAACCATCAACGACGAAAGGCAAGAAAAACTAATATTTTTAAAAGCTGGTGATATTGTAAAAGTTGAAATTCCAGCTTTTGAAAATAAAAATATTGCGCCGGAGCCTTATTTATTAAAGATTTTGTATGAAGATGACGAATTACTAGCAGTTAGTAAACCAAGTGGAATCTTAGTGCACCCAACAGTAGCAGTTCAAAGTGGCACTTTGGCTAATTATGTAATGAACTACTATCGAACCTCAGGGTGCATAAGCAATTTTCATCCTATTTCTCGCTTAGACAAAGACACTTCGGGAATTGTGCTTTTAGGAAAAAATGCTCGGGTGCAGCATTTATTGGCGATACAACAGCAAAAAATGCAGAAAAAATATCTGTTGTTAACTAAAAAACCCCCTTTTGCAGAGCAATATACAGTTTGTGAACCAATAGCAAGAAAAGTTGGCAGTATTATTGAACGTGAAGTTAATCGAGAACTTGGTAAGCCGGCACAAACAATTTTTAAAATTTTAGCTAAATATCATAAATACTATTTGTTGGAGGCTCAGTTATTGACGGGCAGGACACATCAAATTCGTGTGCACGCAAATTTTCTGGGAATACCGCTTTTAGGTGATGATTTATATGGCGGGGACAACTCGGAATTTCCTCGACAAGCTTTGCACGCTTATAGTTTAGAAGTTGAAAATCCTATTTCTAAAAAACAAATAAAAATTAGAGATTTTTTACCAGAGGATATACTTAATTTTCTAAGAAAGATAAAATAGCGAAAAAATGTTTAAAAATCTGCTGAAAATATGATATAATTACTTTAAGTTTAATGTATACAGTATTTTTGGCGCACTAATAACGATTGGGAGTGTTTGCTGTGGATAAAATATCAGTATGTATCGGGAGCGCCTGTCATTTAAAAGGAGCGTATCGAGTTTTAGATATTTTTCAAAAACTAGTGCAGGAAAATGATTGCGAGGCTAGTGTTGAGGTAGAGGGTAATTTTTGTCAAAATCGCTGTACTCAGGGTGTCGTTGTAAAAATTAATGAGCAAATTTTAACTAATATTAATGTGGATAATGCAGAAGAAATTTTTCGTGCGTATATTTTAAGGCGAATATAAAAAATAATTAGGAAGTGCTTGTTTATGAAAACAATTTACACCGCAGAAGTTAATTGTCGGGATTGTCATAAGTGTGTACGAATTTGCCCAGTCAAAGCAATAGGGATTGTTAATGGGCATGCGACTTTAGTTGCTAATAACTGCATTTTTTGCGGACGCTGTGTCCAAGAATGTCCGCGCGGTGCTAAAAAAGTTATTGATAATAGTTATAAATTATTGGATTTACCGAAAGACAAACAGCGTATTTTAAGTTTAGCACCATCATTTATAGCTGCTTTTCCCGAATATTCATTTGAAGAATTAGTGAGCAATTTACACAAAATTGGTTTTGATTATGTGCAAGAGACTGCTGTGGGAGCGGAAATTGTTTCCTATGCTTATAAAGCAGAATTAGAACAAGCTAAAGGACCACTGATTTCTTCTTGTTGCCCAGTTACAGTAAATTTAATAGAAAAATATTATCCGACACTAGTGAAATATATTTCTCCAACTCGCTCGCCTATGTTAGCACACACAGCTTTGTTGAGAGAAAAATTTGGACAAGATGCCTATATTGTTTTTGCTGGTCCCTGTATTGGTAAATTTCAGGAAGCTGAAAGTTATCCGGAAATAGTGGATTTAGTGATTACTTTTGAGCATTTGAAAAATCTCTTGAAGGCATTGCCCAGCGAACTATTAAATACAAAACTGCCATTAGACAGTTTGCCTGAATTAGTAGAAGCACCAGCAACTGCTAATGCTCGTTTTTTCCCAATTCGCGGTGGAGTGATAAAGTCGTTTATGTTTAGTGAAGAAACAGATATTGATATTTTTTCAGTAAGTGGAATTGAAGATTGCATGGAGGTTTTTGATAATCTAGTTAGTGGTGATATTAAACCGCGCTTTATAGAGGCGATGGCCTGTAGAGGTGGCTGTATTAGTGGACCATGCATGTTGAAAAATAAATGTCAGCCAGTAAAAAGAATGCAAGTAATTAAATTTGCAACGCTGTCTTATTCGAATTTTAAGGATTATCAAGAATTTTTACCGAAAATCAAAAGAACTTTTACACCTAAACCTTTGAAGTTAAAGGAGCCTACAGAAAGAGAAATCAGAGATATTTTAAGAAAAATTGGCAAATATTCACCGGCGGATGAAAAAAATTGTGGGGCTTGTGGTTATAATACTTGCCGAGAAAAGGCTATTGCAACCTTTCAAGGACTGGCTGAGGCGGATATGTGTATTCCTTATATGCGTTCTAAGGCAGAGTCATTATCAAATTTGATTGTAGATACCTCTATGGATGGGGTTATTGTTGTGGATAGTAAATTGTTAGTGCAGGATTTTAATCAGCGCGCGGAAATGTTTTTTGATATTGCTAAAGAGCAGATAAAAGGTAAAAGTTTAGCAACTTTAATTGATTGTACAGATATTGTTGAGGCATTTTATGGTAATGTTCGTAAGGAAGTTATGGCTAAAAAATATAAAGAATTTCCTTTTATCTTTGATTTGCGAATTATGCCAATTGCTGAACATAACTTAACAATTATAATTTTTAAAGATGTGACCGAAATTGAGCAACAAAAAAAGGAACTCTTAGAGATGAAACTGAGTACTATTGATAAGGCAACGAGTATTATTAATAAGCAAATGCAGGTAGCACAGGAAATTGCAGGATTGTTAGGCGAGACTACAGCGGAAACAAAATCAGCACTGTTGGAATTAATAACTGTTATAAATACCAAGGGGGATAAGTGATGGACAAGCTTTTTCCAGAAGTCGGTGTTGCTCAGATTATTAAATATTCCGAAGAGTTATGTGGCGATAAAGTTTTAGTGGAAAAGACTGCTGAAGGCACGATTGTTGTCTTATCTGATGGTTTGGGCAGTGGGGTAAAGGCTAATATTCTAGCTACATTGACGACAAAAATAATAACAGTAATGCTAAAACATGGCAGTCCTTTAGAAGATGTAATTGATACAATCGCTCAAACTTTACCAGTTTGTAAGCAAAGAAATATTGCTTATTCAACTTTTCACATTGTCAACATTGCTAAATCTGGAGAGACATATGTGGTAGAATTTGATAGCCCACCAACACTGTTATATAGAAATGGCAAAGTTATTCGTTTTCCGGTCCAAGAAAAAGAAATAAGTGGTAAAAAATTAAACATTGGTAGATTAGAATTAGTTTATGATGATAGTATAATTATGGTTAGTGATGGAGTGCTACATGCTGGAATAGGCGGTTTATTAAAATTAGGTTGGGGTTTAAGTGGACTTAAAGAATATGTTCAGGAGAATTATCGATTTGAAAAGACAAGTGGATTTTTTAGTAGAGAAATTGTTAATTGTTGTGAAGGTTATTATCTTGGCAAGGCTGGTGATGATACTACCGCGGTGGTCGTGAAAATGCGACAAACCAAAAAACTAGTATTATTTACAGGTCCACCAACAGATCAAAAATTAGATCAAATTCTGGTAAAAAAACTAATGACTTTTGATGGTAAAAAAATAGTTGCCGGTGGTACTACAGCTAATATAGTCAGTCGATATTTAGGCAAACCGATAAAAGTAGAGTTGAGCAATTTAAATTCCGAAGTTCCCCCTATTGGTTATATTGAAGGAATTGATTTAGTTACAGAAGGAGTATTGACGATAAATTCAGCCGTAGAGAGATTGCGTTCTGGAATAAAGCAGGGTAAGAAAAATTTTTCTGATGGCGCAGATAAATTAATGCACCTACTTTTGGAAGCAGATGATATACTAGTTCTAGCAGGAAAAGCGGTAAACCCTGCACACCAAAATCCTAATTTCCCTATTCAAATTAATCTAAAAATGCAAGTGGTGGAAAAACTGATAAATGCATTGCGAGAAGCAGGAAAAAGTGTGAAGGTGGAATGGTTTTAGTTTTTCCAAGATAATAATTTTGAATTTATAGGGGGTAAAACTGTGGAAAAAATTAAAGTTGAATTATGTACAGGTACTGCCTGTCATCTTATGGGTACTTATGAACTAAAGGAATATATTGAAAATTTGCCCAAAGATTTGCGCGATCAAATTGAATTGTCGGGAGTAACTTGTTTTCAAAAATGTGGACAAGGTCCCAATGTTAAAATTAATGGACAATTGCATTCTAATGTTAATCAGAATGTTTTAAATGAATTATTAGAGGATTTGTTTTTGAAAAAAAATTAACTTAAACTGAGGGGGCATAAAATCAATGCAAATAAGTGAGTCAGTAAAATTACACCGAAAAGTACTAACAGAAGTAGCTAGACAGACCGTTAATGGCACATTAGATACAGATGTCGAAAGTATATTACAGACCGTTGTAAGTGAAGCTGGACCAAGATATCGTTGCTGTATTCATAAAGAGCGTGCTGTTTTGAAAAATAGAATAACGCTTGCCGTAGGTAGAAGTGTTGAAGAGGATATTCATGAGGCTACGCAGAAGGCCTTAAAAGGAGAAGTTCTGAAAGAGGCAGCGGTACTGACAGTTTTGCCAGAAGCCTGTGATCAATGTCCGATTGATAAGTTTATTGTAACGGATGCTTGCCGCAACTGTATTGCACATAATTGTATAAATGTTTGTCCCAAAAAAGCGATAACAATTCATCAAAATAGAGCTTATATTGACCAAGAAAAATGTGTTGAGTGTGGTGCTTGTAAGCGGGCTTGTCCTTTTGGTGCAATTATTGAAATAAGTCGTCCTTGTGAACGTGCTTGTGCCGTGAAAGCAATAAGTGCCGGTTCAGATCGACGTGCTGTGATAGATATAGAAAAATGCGTAGAATGTGGCGCTTGTAAAGTTGCTTGTCCATTTGGAGCGGTAGCAGATCGTTCTTTTATTGTACCGTTAATTCAAGATTTAAAAACTACGAAAAAAGTTTTCGCGATGGTTGCGCCAGCTTTTGTCGGTCAATTTGGTGCAGGAATTTCGCCTAAAAAAATATTTCAAGCACTAAAACAATTGGGCTTTAGTGGTGTTTATGAAGTTGCTCTAGGAGCAGATATGGTTACACTATTTGAAGCTGAAGAGTTTTTAGAAACTGTGCCTGAACAGCGTAAATATATGACGACATCTTGTTGTCCTGCTTTTGCGGATTTGATTCGCAAGCACATGCCTAACATTTTACCGCATATGTCCAGTACAACCTCACCAATGGTAGCTACAGCAGAAATTGTGAAGAAAGAGTATCCGGATTCTGTAGCTGTATTTATTGGACCTTGTGCGGCTAAGAAATCGGAAGCGAGGCGCTATCCTGATTTGATTGACTATGTAATAACTTATGAAGAGTTAGCGGCCATGATGGTTGGCGCTGGTATAAATGTTACTGAAATAGTTGAAGAAGATGTGGAGTTTTTAGCTTCACGCCATGGTGCTATTTTCGGTCGTGCTGGCGGGGTGTTAGAGGCGGTAGCAGAAACAATCAAAGATTTAGCTCCAGAGGCAGAGGTTAAAGGTATCAAAACTGATGGTTTGGCTAATTGTAGAACCATGCTGTTACAGTTAAATGCCGGAAAACTTGATGCTAATATCATGGAGGGTATGTCTTGTATTGGGGGTTGTGTAGGTGGACCGGGTACAATAATGGATGCCCGTGTTACTAGTAAATTAGTAGATAATTTTGCTAAAACCGTTAATTATGATATGGCTAGCAAAAATGAAGTGGCTAAAAAAGAGGTGCAAGAGGTAGATATGCATCGCAAATAATTTGCTAAAGCTAAATAGATATGATAAAATCTATACATATGTTTTAGAATATCTAGGAGGCGTTTGTAACTATGTCTGGTCATTCAAAATGGGCTAATATCAAGCATCGCAAAGGTAAAATGGATTCTATTCGTGGGAAAGTAACCACTAAATTAGCTAGAGAAATTACTATTGCTGTGAAGATGGGTGGAGCAGATCCCATTGGCAATACTAAATTAAAATTAGCTTTGCAAAAAGCTAAATCTAACAATATTCCTAAGGAAAATGTGCAACGAGCTATTCAAAAAGGTTTAGGTGCTGCGGATGGCAAAGCCTACGAAGAGATAACATATGAAGGTTATGGAATTGCAGGCGTAGCTGTTATGGTAGAGGCTTTGACAGATAATCGGAATCGAACAGCAGCGGACGTGCGGCATGTTTTTTCAAAATATGGTGGTAATTTAGGTGAGACTGGTTGTGTAGGTTGGATGTTTCAGCGGAAAGGACTGTTTGTGGTTAGTAAAGCTTTAGGAATTTCCGAAGATGAGCTAATGGAAATAGTTTTAGAGGTCGGGGCTGAAGATATTGTAGATGTTGATGATGTTTTTGAAATTTACACCGATCCAGCTGATTTTGAAGCTGTAGAACAGGTGTTACAAGAAAAAAATATAGCAATTAATAGTTCGGAAATATCGATGATTCCCGATACGCAGGTTGAATTAACTCCAGAAGACGCAACAAAAATGGAAAAACTTATAGAGGCCTTAGAGGACTTAGATGATGTACAAGAAGTTTTTTCAAATGCGGAATTCCCTGAAGAACAAGACGCAGATTAAAATAACCAACAAATAAGCAGGCGTTAGCCTGCTTATTTGTTGTAAAAAAGGACGGTTTTTGTGAGAATACTAGGTATAGATCCAGGCACGGCAATTTGCGGTTATGGAGTGGTTGACATCTTTGGCAATAAGCTTTCAGTTGTTAATTACGGAGCTGTGCTTACTGACAAAGACTTAGATCCGGCTCAGCGCTTATTGATTTTGCATGAAGAATTAAGTAAAATTATAGAAATATATAAGCCGGAAATTATGGCTGTAGAAGAATTGTTTTTTAATAAAAATGCACGAACGGTAATGACCGTTAGTCAAGCACGGGGTGTAATTTTATTAACGGGTGAAAAAAATGGCTTGCTAGTTAGAGAATATACACCTATACAGGTTAAATTAGCAGTTGTGGGTTATGGACGGGCAACAAAAGAACAGGTAACTTTAATGGTGCAAAGACTATTAAATATAAAGGAGAAGCCAAAACCAGATGATGTGGCTGATGCTTTAGCCGTGGCTATTTGTGCGGCGCATTCAGCAGTTAGTAATTATTGGCAAAAAAAATAATGATTGGATTTATAAGAGGGAAAATTCATTCTTTGGCAGAGGATTGCTGTCTAGTAGATGTTCAAGGAATTGGTTATAGAATTTTTTTAAGTAGCAAAAATTTGCGTAGTTTAGAAAATAAACAAGATGTATTTATGTATACTTATACTTATGTGCGTGAGGATGCTTTATTACTGTATGGTTTTTTGCAAAAAGAAGAGTATGATTTATTTATAAAATTAATAAATGTTAGTGGAATTGGTGCCAAAGTAGCTTTAGTGATTTTGGCCAGTTTGAGTATTGAAGCCTTTAAACTAGCTATACAGACTAAAAATGTGGCGGTTTTAGTAAAGATTCCAGGAATAGGGAAAAAGACCGCAGAACGCTTAGTATTAGAATTACAGGACAAGTTTAAAGAAACGATTACTCTTGAACAGCTACATAGTTTAGAGGAAACAGGTCTAGATTTGACTAATAATACAGTGCTACAGGATGTTATTTTGGCCTTACAAAGCTTAGGATACGATTTGTCGCGAGCAACTAACGTCGCACAACGAGTATTTAAAAATACAATGACTGTAGAAGAAACTCTTAAAGTAGCTCTAAAAGAATTAGCAAGGGGGTGAGTTGCTTATGGAAGATAATAGACTAGTAGCTGGTATGGAGCAGGAACTAGATACTTGGCAATATAATTTACGACCTAAGAAGATTGCAGAATATATTGGGCAAGAACAAGTTAAAAATAATCTAGAAGTGTTTATTAAAGCTGCCTTAGGTAGGGGAGAAGCTTTAGATCATGTATTACTATTTGGACCACCAGGTTTAGGCAAGACAACATTAGCTAATATTATTGCTAATGAATTAGGCGTTAATTTGCGGGTAACATCTGGCCCAGCTATTGAGCGACAAGGCGATTTAGCGGCAATTTTGACTAATCTTAATGAAAATGATGTGCTTTTCATTGATGAAATTCATCGTTTATCACGCAGTGTAGAAGAAATTTTATACTCGGCGATGGAAGATTATGCTTTAGATATTATTATTGGGAAAGGCCCTAGTGCGCGTAGCATTAGAATAGATTTGCCTAAGTTTACTTTAGTGGGAGCAACTACTAGAGCAGGAGCGTTAGCTTCGCCGTTGCGAGATCGTTTTGGAATTTTATTACGTTTAGAATACTATAATCCAGAAGAACTAACCTTTATAGTTCAAAGAGCAAGTGAAATTTTAGATGTTGCAATTGACATAGATGCGGCACAAGAAATTGCGGTGCGGGCCAGGGGCACCCCTAGGGTTGCCAATCGGCTTTTGAAAAGAGTAAGAGATTTTGCGCAGGTATTTGAAGCAAGACTTATCAATCAAGAAATAGTAGAAAAAGCATTGAATTGCTTAGAAATTGATAAATTGGGTTTGGATAAAAATGACCGCAGACTATTAGAAGTAATTGCGGTTAATTTTGCTGGCGGACCGGTGGGCGTGGAAACTTTGGCTGCTTCGGTAAGCGAGGAAATTACGACTATCGAAGATGTTTATGAACCATTTTTAATGCAACTAGGGTTATTACAGCGGACGCCACGGGGGCGAATAGCTACGGCGCAAACTTATAAGTATTTAGGAATTGTTAAGGAGGAATAAGTTATTGAAAACAATGCTATTGCATACTTGCTGTGCACCTTGCTTAACCTATCCCCTGACGATTTTAAAGCAAGAATTTGCAGTTACGAGCTATTTTTTTAATCCCAATATTCATCCTTACAAGGAATTTATTCGTCGCCTACAAACTTTAAGAGAGTATAGCCAAAAGCAAAAGCTTAAACTAATAGTAGATAAAACATATAATTTGGAAGAGTTCTTATTAAACTGCTTACAAATTCAGCCAGTGCGTTGTGTACATTGTTATCAAGTACGGATGCTGAAAGTAGCAGAATATGCTAAAATATCAGGCTATGATTGCTTTTCTACAACCCTATTGGTTAGTCCTTTTCAGAAACATGAGTTGTTAAAAGATATTTGTCAGCAAGTAGCTAATCAAGTTGGAATAGAGTTTTATTATCAAGATTTTCGTCCTGGCTTTGAAATTGGCAAGCAATTGAGCCTTGAGGCGCAATTGTATCGGCAGGCTTATTGTGGCTGTATATTTAGCGAACGTGACCGTTATGAAAAAAAAAAAATAAGTTAATGGGGGAGGCCTATCTATGTTGAAAAAACTATTAATAATAATTAGTTTATTAGTTTTCAGTAGCAATTGTTGGGCAAAAGAACCTGATTTAGGGCCGAATATCCATGTCGCTCTAGCACTTAAACAAATAGCGGTGCAGTTGCGTGCTCAAGATATGTATCAGATTTTCGATACTAGTAATGATAAGTTGTTATATTCTAGCAGTAAACAAGAAAATTCTTTTTTAAATGTGCGCAATAAGTTGCTATATCTAAATGATTTTAAATTACCGAACAAAATACGGATAAGAGCTGGTAAAGATGCCTTTGTTCAAATAAATCGCCGTACCTATCGCGGAGAAGTGATTGTTAGTGTGGACAATGGGCGAATTGATGTGATAAATATTTTACCATTGGAAGAATATTTATACAGTGTTTTGCCGCAAGAAATGCCGGCTAGTTGGCCAGAGCAGGCTTTGAAAGCTCAGGCTGTTGCAGCACGTTCTTTTGCCTATAGTTCTTTAGGTAAACGAGATATTTTGGGCTATGATGTGTTGGCAGATACTAGCAGTCAAGTTTATGGAGGCAAGGAATATGAAAATCCTCTAACTACAAAAATAGTACAAGATACTAGAGGCGAAGTTGTATTTTTTAAAGATAAAGTGGCAGAAACGTTTTTTCATAGTAGTAGTGGTGGACGAACAGAAAGTAGTTTAATGGTTTGGGGTAGTGAAATCCCTTATTTACAGTCTGTGGAGGACTTTGATCAGCAAGCACCGCATTATAAATGGCTTGTTAGTTTTGCGCCTGAAGAATTAGACCGAATGTTTTTAGAAGCTGGTTATAAAATGGGGAAAATAAAAGCTTTTGAATTATCACCGCTAGCTAAAACTGCTGATAAAAAAACAGCAGATCGAACGGCAGCGGGGCGTTTAAATCAATTGAGAGTTTTAGGTGAGCAAGGCTGGGAAGTAATAAAAGGCAGTAAATTTAGAGAAATATTAAAGCTTAAAAGCACTTTATTTGACATCGCTATAGGCATTCCAATGCCAGATACCATTGAAGCGCCGCTTGTTGATCGGTTTGGTAATCAAGTTGGGCAGGTAGATATTGATATAAATATTGACAATAAAAATAGCATTGGTTTACCAAAAGATGGTGAGAATATAAGGCGTTTGTCTAGATCTAATAATGAAAAAATTATTATTACTGGCTATGGTTGGGGACATGGAGTTGGAATGAGTCAATGGGGAGCCAAAGGGATGGCGGAAGACGCCTTGAAAGATTTGCAGAATAAAGAAAAAGCTAAACAAGAGGCGGAAAAAAAGCGCAAGAGTGAAGATAAAAATCAGAAAGATAAAGAATCTGAAGTTAAGGGGAAAAATAATGAACCGAAGATTTTGTCTTTAGAAACAGATTTTTATCAGAAAATAATCAAACACTATTTTAGCGGTTGTGTTATTAGAAAGGTTTATTAAGTTGGAGGAAAGATGTTAGTAACAGATTTTTATTATGATTTGCCTGAAGCGCAAATTGCGCAACATCCTTTAGATAAACGGGATATGTCTAAACTGATGGCAGTAGATGTTCAAAACCATGTGATTACCGATAAGTGTTTTAGAGAAATTATTGATTTTCTTGAAGCTGGCGATGTTTTGGTTTTTAATGATACGAAAGTAATCCCGGCACGTTTGCTTGGAAGGCGCGAAACAGGCGCAAAAATAGAAGTTTTTTTACTTAAAGATACTGGACAAGATGTTTGGGAAGTGTTAGTTAAGCCAGGGCGGAAAGCCTTGCCTGGTACTAAGATTTTTTTTGCGGGCGATTTTTATTGTGAAATAATGGAGAAAACTGATTTTGGTGGGCGTTTAGCGAAGTTTTATTATGCGGGAAGTTTTAAAGAAAATATAAATAAATACGGGGCGATGCCTTTACCACCTTATATTCATGAAAAATTACAGGATAAAGAACGTTATCAGACCGTTTATGCCAAACATGAAGGTTCTGTGGCGGCACCGACCGCAGGATTACACTTTACTCCAGAATTGCTACAGGACTTAAAAAATAAGGGTGTGCAAACTTGTTTTGTAACTTTGCATGTGGGGATAGGAACTTTTCGACCAGTTAGTGTTGATAGAATTGAAGAACATAAGATGCATACTGAAAGTTATACCCTGGCTCAAGAAGTGGTAGATATTATTAACTGCGCAAAACAGCAAGGGAAACGGGTAATTGCAGTAGGGACAACGGCAATTAGAACACTAGAGTCGGCGGCGAGTAGTGGCATACTAGTAGCAGGTAGTGGTCAAACGGATATTTTTATTTATCCAGGGTATAAGTTTAAAGTTGTGGATGCAATTGTCACTAATTTTCACTTACCACAAAGTACTTTACTAATGTTGGTTGCCGCATATATGGGAAAAGAGTTTGCAATAGAGGCTTATAGATTAGCGGTACAAAGAGATTATCGCTTTTTTAGTTTTGGTGATGCAATGTTTTTGTATAATAAAAATAACGGAGGAAATTGATTTTGGCAGCAGTATATTATGAGTTGGAAAAAGAGTGTTCATATACGGGAGCCAGGGCAGGGAAATTACATACGCCGCATGGGGTTTTTTTGACACCAATGTTTATGCCCGTGGGTACTCAGGCTACGGTAAAAACTTTATCACCAGAAGAATTGCGCGAGATGGGAGCGGGAGTAATTTTATCGAATACGTATCATTTGTTTCTTCGTCCGGGACATGATTTGGTCAAAGAAGCTGGTGGTTTACATAAATTCATGAACTGGGATAGAGGTATTTTAACTGATAGTGGTGGATTTCAGGTTTTTAGCTTAGGGGCTTTAAGGAAGATTAAGGAAGAAGGTGTGGAGTTTAGATCACACATTGATGGCTCCAAGAAATTTATTTCTCCTGAAATTGCTATTGAAATCCAAGAAGCTTTGGGTTCTGATATTGCCATGGTTTTTGATGAGTGTGTCCCTTACCCAGCGGATTACAATTATGCTAAAGATTCTACTTTGCGAACTACACGTTGGGCAAAACGTTGTCAAGCAGCACAGACAAGACGTGATCAATCACAGTTTGGCATAGTACAAGGTGGAATGTATAAAGATTTAAGACAAAAAAGTGCGGAAGATTTGGTAGCGCTTGATTTTCCAGGATATGCAATTGGTGGCTTAAGTGTGGGTGAACCTAAACCAATGATGTATGAAATATTGGAGGCTACAACTAAGTTTTTGCCTAAGGACAAAGCACGTTATTTAATGGGGGTAGGGACACCTGATTGCTTGGTAGAAGGTGTAAGTTTAGGGGTAGATATGTTTGATTGTGTATTTCCGACGCGGGTAGCTAGAAATGGCACGGCGATGACGAAATATGGAAAATTAGTTGTGAAAAACAGTGAGTTTAGCCGTGATTTTCAACCAATTGATAGTGAATGTGGTTGTTATACTTGTCGTAATTTTTCGCGAGCTTATATTCGTCACTTGTTTAAGGCGGAAGAAATATTTGCCTTACGACTTTTATCTATTCATAACTTGTATTTTTTAATTAATTTTGCTAAAAGAATGCGCCAAGCAATTTTAGAAGATCGATTCCTACAGTTCAGACAAGAGTTTTTGCAGTATTATCGCTGATAAAAGCTATTTTACATTTTTTTTATGATAGCGTATAATTAATAATAGTTAATAAAAATAATAAATTATTTAAGGGGGCTAGTCCACAATGCCAAATGATGTAATCCAAACACTTACTGCTGTATGGCCATTTTTACTAATGGGTTTGATTTTTTATTTTATGTTATATAAACCACAGAAAAAAGAACAACAAAAAAGAGCGAGCATGCTCGGCGCTTTGAAAAAGGGCGATAAGGTTATTACAGTAGGTGGTATGTATGGAGTTGTTACAGCTATTGATGATAAAAAGATAGTGCTGAAGGTAGCTGATAAAGTAGAAATAGAATTTGTTAAAACGGCTGTTAACCAAGTTGAGGGGCGCAGTGAAGAATAGACCTGAAATTTCAGATGCTGAACTAAAGGTGCATAAGCAATTAATTAGAAAACAGCTCTTGACTGCAAGAAACAATCTTGTCAGTCAAGAGCTGGAAATTTGCAATGTCAAAATTACCAAGCAATTAGCATCTTTGCCAGAAGTACAAACGGCACAAACGATAATGGGCTATCTAGCTTTTGGAAAAGAAATTTCCATAGATGGACTGTTAGAGATATTTTTGCAGCAGAACAAAAATGTTTGCGTACCGATAATTTTGGATAAAGAAAAAAGTTTGCTAGAAGCAGTTTATTTGCCCAACCTAGAGTCAGTAGTACTAGGTGAGTTTGGCATTAGAATGCCTATGCAAGTTGCAACTTGCCCGACGGAAGATATTGATGTTGTACTGGTTCCGGGATTAGGGTTTTCAAAAAATGGAGCACGCTTAGGTTTAGGCAAAGGCTATTATGATCGGTTTTTACCGAAAGCACGAAAAGCAATCTATATTGGCGTGGCCGCAGAATATAATTTATTGGAAAATTTGCCAAGTGGTATTCGAGATGTAAAAATGCATTATATAGTGACAGAAACAAGAATAATAAAATTGTAAAAATACTTTCTGTATACAATTACTAAGGGGGCAATTTGCTTGAGATGGGATAGTTTTGGAAAGTTTACGGGAATTGCATTGGTTATTTTAATCGCTTTTGCAGTGTATATTGTACCTTTATCTAATTCGATAAAACAAGGGTTAGATTTGCAAGGTGGAACACATATTGTTTTAGAAGCCGTGGATACGCCTGATGCTAAAGTTAATGACGATGCAGTAAATCGGGTGGTTAAAATTATTGAACGGCGGGTAAATGAATTGGGTTTAACAGAACCAATAATTCAAAGACAAGGTGCTCGCAGGATAATTGTCGAATTACCAGGAATTAAGGATCCAGAAAAAGCAATAGCCATGATTGGTAAAACGGCATTGTTGGAGTTTCGGGATCCGCAAAATAATACAGTTTTAACAGGAAAAGATTTAAAAGATTCCAAAGCACATATGGATGGCTCTAGTAGGCCTTTAGTGGCGATAGAGTTTTCTGAGGCAGGAACGAAAAAATTTGCCGATTTAACGAGCAAATTTGTGGGTCAGCCGATAGCGATTTTATTGGATAATGAAGTGCTTACTAAACCAGTAGTTAATGAACCAATAACTGGAGGAAAAGCAGTTATAACAGGAAATAGAAGTATGGAAGAGGCGGAACATTTAGCAATTTTGCTCAGAAGTGGTTCTTTGCCAGTTAAAGTTAATATTGTGGAAAATCGTACAGTAGGACCAACTTTAGGACAAGATTCTAAAGATAAAAGTGTTAAAGCTTTTGCGGTAGGCGTAATTGGAATATTGATTTTCATGTGTCTATTTTATCGAGTATCTGGATTTATTGCTAATATTTCTTTATTGTTATATGTGATGTTATTGTTGATTACAATGAAGATGTTAAATGCGACGTTGACCTTGCCTGGTATTGCTGGCATAATTTTATCAATGGGTATGGCGGTTGATGCTAATGTCTTGATTTTCGAACGGTTTAAAGAGGAAGTACGGGCTGGCAAGACTTTGCGTTCCGCAATGGACTCAGGGTTTTCTAGAGCGTTTACGACTATTTTTGACTCCAATATTACAACACTATTTGTGGCTGCGGTTTTATTTTACTTAGGTGCAGGACCAATAAAAGGATTTGCGGTGACGCTGGCGATTGGGATTGTCTTAAGTATGTTTACAGCTATTACAGTAACTAAATATATGTTGAAATTTTTCATTGCCAGCAATTTAGTTAAAAATAGCAAATTTTTTGGGGCATAGGAGTGGGTAGAATCATGAATTTTAATATAGCGGGAAAAAGCAAAATTTGGTTTACCATCGCCACTATTGTGCTACTTTTTTGTGTAACTTCAATTGCGGTACGTGGATTTAATTTGGGGATTGATTTTACTGGAGGCACGATTATTGATTTAAAATTCAATAAGGCGGTATCGGTAGAACAGGTGCGCGGGGTCTTGAAAGAATTTTCTTTGGAAAATAGTGTTATTCAATTAGCCGGAGCTGAAGGTAGTACACAAGCGCAAAATGTAGTGATAAGAACTTATGCTTTAGAAGATGACCAACAACGGATTGCGATAATGAAAAGTCTAGAACAAAATGTAGCTCCTTTTGAATTATTAAGAATGGAAAAAGTTGGCGCCACTATTGGGGGCGAATTGACTAGGCAGGCAGGTATTGCGATGCTTGTTTCCTGGTTATTGATGATTGCGTATATAACCTTACGTTTTGAAATAAATTTTGCGTTGGCCGCGATTTTATGTTTGATCCAAGATGTAATGATTGTTTTAGGATTTTTTGCAATAACGCAAGCGGAAGTAGATTCATCTTTTGTAGCGGCATTGCTTACAGTAGTAGGTTATTCGATTAATGGAACAATAGTTATTTTTGATAGAATTCGTGAAAACTTAAAAAGTTATCGTAAAACAGATGGGCTCTTAGTTTTGGTTAATAATAGTATCAATCAAACTATGACAAGGTCGATTTACACTGTTGCCACAGTATTATTTGCCACAATTTCGTTATATGTTTTTGGTGGCGATACTTTAAAGAATTTTGCTATGGCCATGACAGTGGGCTTTGTTAGCGGTACATTTACATCCATTTTTTTGGCGAGTTCACTGTGGATGATGTTTCGTAACCGCAAGATCCAAGCAAGTGTTAAATAATTAACTTAAATAAAACTTGGTGAATTTTAAAATAATAGTGCCCCTAGAAATTAGCCATTCGGGCTAGCTTCTAGGGGCACTAAACGTTTTTTATAAAAAACTTAGAACATTCTTTTTTTCCAAAGCCAAAAAGCGCAGGCGCTCGTTAAAGTTATTGCTAGTCCCACAACCCAAAGGAATCCTAGAGGATTCTCACTTAGGGGTACGGGAACATTCATTCCCCAAAAACTGGAAAGCATTGTTGGCACGGCTAAAATTATCGTTATAGAAGCCAGTAAACGCATAACCAGATTCAGATTGTTGGAAATAATGGAAGCGAAAATTTCTAACATTCCATTTAGAATATGGCTGTACATTTCAACCATTTCAATCGCCTGGCGATACTCAATGATTACATCTTCTAAAAGGTCTTCATCTTCTTCGTACATTTTTATCAGATGTTGCACTTGATTTGTGGAACGTAAGCGTAGTAATTTTTCCGTAACATTAAAATTACTACGTAAAGAAGCGGAAAAATAAGTTAAACTTTTTTCTAAGTCGAGAAGTTTAAATAATTCATCGTTATCCATTGATTTGCGTAAATGTTGTTCTAACTCGTCAGTACGCCGATTAATGTTTCGGATATATTTTAAGTATAATAGCGCAGATTTATAGAGAATTTGGAACAAAAAGCGTGTTTTTTTGAATGTGCAAAAAGAGCGCGCATTATGCGTGGAAAAATCAGCTAGGACAGCATTTACTTCCAAGCAAACGGTAATGATATAATCGGTTGTGATTATGATGCCGAGTGGTAAAGTGTCATAATCTTTATTGCTTCGGAGTAAAGGAATGTCAATCAAAATTAGTAATTGATCTTGCTCTACCTCGATACGGGAACGTTCCTCGTCATCTAATGCTGCTGTTAGAAAATCTAAATAAACACCGGTTTTTTCAGTGATAAGTGCTAATTCATCAGATGAGGGGTTGATAAGCTCGACCCAGCAACCTTTATCGATTTCATCGAATGCTAATTCACAAATGGTGTCTTCAGAACTTTTATAGAGATTAATCATTGTGCCCCTCCTTTCACTTGTAAAGTTGTTTTTGAAGCTAAAGATATTTGATTTGGAAATATTTTAATAAAGAAAAATATAAAAGAATTATTGTCAACTGCAGTTAGGGATTAATAATTGCGGAAAGCGCTTGTGCTAGCTGGTCAGGACAGGAAGTTGGTCTGTTGCCACAAGTTATACCTGCCAAACGAGCAATTGCCTCAGAACAAGGCATTCCTTCGGCCAGAGCTGCTAACCCCTTTAAATTGCCGTCGCAACCGCCTTTGAAGGTTATTTGCGAAACAGTATTATTGGTTATATCGAAAGTTATGCTTTGTGCGCATACGCCATTAGGTTTATATGTATACATGAGTTGCTCCTCCTTGAAATTATTTATAATTTTAGCATATTATTGGCTTCCTATAAAGGTGATTTTTCAAGTTCTAACAAATTTTATGTTTTCAAATGGGCATAATTAGTATAAAATATATAAAATAAAGCTTTAGATTGAGAGGACGAAGAAAATGCAATTATTAAAAGAAAAGATTTTAAGTGAGGGTATTGTTTTAAATGATAGAATTTTAAAGGTGGATTCTTTTTTAAATCACCAAATCGACCCTGATCTAATGCTAGAAATTGGTAAAGAATTCGCTAGACGCTTTGCTGAGCAAAAAATAGACAGAATTTTAACAATTGAAGCTTCAGGAATTGCTGTGGCCTTAGCTACAGGATTTATCCTACATGTCCCAGTGGTGTTTGCCAAAAAAAGTGCTTCGGAGATAATGAATGAAGAAGCATATGTGGCTAAAGTGCATTCGTTTACTAAAAAAATTACAAGCAATGTAAGTGTGTTACGCAAGTTTTTACCAGCAGGTGAGAAAGTTTTGATATTAGATGATTTTTTAGCACATGGAGAAGCTGCGGTTGGGTTAGCCAGTTTAGTTGAACAAGCAGGGAGCACAGTTGTTGGTATCGGCATAGTTATTGAGAAACAATTCCAGGGTGGAGCTGAAAAAATAAATGTCAAAGGTTATAATTTAGAATCATTGGCAAGAATAAAAGCGTTTGAAAATGGGAGGGTAATATTAGATTAGGGGGAGGAAGATGGATTTAGCGGAAGATAAAACAGAGCAACTTAGAAAGATTTACGCTGATAATAAGTTTGTTAATTATCTCGATATGAAGATTGAAGAAGTAACTAGTGGTTATGCAAAAATGAGTATGTATGTAGATTATGAAAAACACACTAATTTACATCGAGCCTTGCATGGGGGCGGCTTGATTTCTTTAGCAGATACAGCCATGGGAATAGCCTGTGTAAGCACGGGTAAGAAAGTTGTAACTTTAGCAATGACAACTAATTTTATTAGTGTAATTGAGGCGGGGGAAACAGCAATAGCTACAGCTAAAATCATTCATCAAGGTCGGCGTACTATCGTAGCCGAGGGTATAGTAGAAAATTTAGAAGGTAAGCTTATAGGTAAGCTGCAAGCAACCTTTTTTGTAATAGGGGAAATTTCATTGGACTAATTTTAAAAATTTTAGGAGGTTGCCAAATATGAATTTTGGATTTACGCAGGAACAATTGGAATTAAAGGACTTGGTCAGTAAGTTTGTCGAAAGAGAAATAAAACCGATTGCTTTGACAATGGATAAAGAGAATAAAATGCACCCTGAACTTTTAGGTAAATTAGCTAAAATTGGTTTGCTGGATTTGGTTGTCCCAAAAGAAAATGGTGGTGTAGGCTTAGATAGCGTGACTTTAGCGTTGTTATATGAAGAGCTTGCTAAAGGTTGTGCTGGCGTAGCTACAGTAGTTGCTGCCAATGCACTAGCTTCTTATCCAGTAATTATAAAAGGAACTGATAAGCAAAAAGCTTATTATTTTGACATTATTAAACAAGGAAAATTAGCAGCTTTTGCTCTTACCGAGCCAAATGCTGGTTCTGATGCAGGTGGGGTAGCGACTAGTGCAGTAAAAGATGGCAATAAATATATCTTAAATGGTACGAAAGCTTTTATTACAAATGGTGGAGTGGCTGAAGTATATTTGATTTTTGCTAATACTAGAAAAACGGGGGGAATAAGAGGGTTAACAGCCTTTATCGTTGAAAAAGATACCCCAGGCTTTTCTATTGGCAAAAAAGAAGATAAAATGGGAATTCGAGCTTCCAACACTACTGAGCTTATTTTGCAAAATGTCGAAGTAAGTGAAGATCAACGTGTAGGTCGTGAAGGTGAAGGTTTTAGAATTGCAATGAATACCTTAGACTCCTCGCGTCCTTTTGTGGGTGCTGTTTCTGTAGGTTTAGCGCAAGCAAGTTTAGATATGGCGATAAAGTATTCTAAAGAAAGACGTCAATTTGGGCAACCAATTGCTTCTTTTCAGATGATTCAAGGTATGCTAGCAGATATGGCCATGAAGGTTGAAACAGCTCGGCTGTTAGTGTATAAAGCTTGCTATTTACGCGATCAAGGCGAAGATTTTAGTAAAGAAGCCGCGATGTCTAAATGTTATGCGGCAGATATAGCTATGAGTGTTACCACTGATGCACTACAGGTTATGGGTGGTTATGGTTATTCAAAAGAGTATCCTGCGGAAAAGTATATGCGTGATGCTAAAATCATGCAAATTTATGAAGGTACTAATCAAATTCAACGAGTGGTAATTGCCAATAAATTATTATTCTAAAAAACAAATAAAAAACTATAAAAAAAGTATTGACAAAGCACTTTAACAATGATAAAATTAATATCGTTGTTAGAGTTGATAGCAACCAGAGCTTAATATGGTGGCTGTGGTGAAGTGGTTAACACGGCGGATTGTGGCTCCGTTATTCGAGGGTTCAAGTCCCTTCAGTCACCCCACAGTGAAGTAAGCCTAAAATTGGGGCGTAGCCAAGTCGGTAAGGCACGGGACTTTGACTCCCGCACGCGTTGGTTCGAGTCCAGCCGCCCCAACCAAGTAAATATGATCCACTAGCTCAGTCGGTAGAGCACCTGACTTTTAATCAGGGTGTCCCGCGTTCGAGTCGCGGGTGGATCACCAACTTTGATATAATTTTATAATTATATATAGCGCGGGAGTGGCGGAATTGGCAGACGCACCAGACTTAGGATCTGGCGGGTAACCGTGGGGGTTCAAGTCCCTTCTCCCGCACCATTCAAACCGCAAAAGTTTATTTTAAACTGGATGCAGATGTTTGAATTTGAAATGGTGATTTTATTAACAAAGGTAGTAAGCAAGGTTCGGAACGATTCCGAGCCTTTTTTGTTTTTTACAGACTCATAAAAATCATAAATTAATTCCCTGGTTTGCTCCTCAGTTAAGGTTGTTTTAATAATATTTTCTACTTCATCAATTTTTGGTTCGTTGCCAAATGTTGTAGTGTGAATAATAAAAAAGGATATTTAAACTGGATTAAGAACTTTTACATTCTTAATCCAGTTTAAATATCAGCAACTAAAAATTATTATTGCATTTATTTGCAAGTTTCTGTTGCTAGGAAAATCAGAGGTGTATAATAAAATTTTCCTAGCACAAAAATAGGATAGCTTATAAGTGGAAAACTGGAATTGGTAGATAATTTATTTTTCCTGTGAAAATGTGTTAAAATATGTTAAATACAAGAATCTTTAGTAACGGCATAAAAGCAAGAATAAAAAATTATTTATTGTTGCAGTTAAGTTGCGATAAAATTTCAAGTGAGGATAAGCTATGAATAATAAATTAATAGCTACGATAGTAGCCTATTCCATGTACTTTACGCAGGGGTTTTTCTTTGTTTTGCCAGGGGCATTGACCCCGGTTTTAAATGGATACTTTGGTTATAGTTTATCAACTATTGGCTACTGCTTTGCGATGACAACATTAGCGAGAACTTTAGGAAATTATTATACTGGTAAATGCTATGAGAAAATAAAGGTTTCTAAGTTTATTTATCAGACCGTTTTACTTGTAGCAGTTACGCTGTTAATTGCTTTTTTCACTAAAAACCTTTGGATTTTTACCTTAGCAATAACTTTGGCGGCACTCGCTTTAGGCGCGCATTTTTCAGTTTCTAATAATATAATTTTGATTATGTATAATGGATTAGAGCGCACTTCACAAATGAGTTTTTTAAACTTTTTTTATAGTGCTGGGGCAATTATCGGGCCATTAGTTGTAGGCTTTTTTTTGATAAACAAAGTTTATTGGGGCTGGGTATATTTATTGTGTATCGGTTTAACTTTGGTTAGTTTGTTATATTATAAAGTGGATAAACAAGCAGTAGCACCGCTAATTTCTAAGACGGAGACTGAATTTAAATTAAATTTATATAGTAAGTTAAGTTCTCTAGCACTATTTTTAAATGTAAAGGCAGAAATATTCTTTTCGGTCTGGTTACCTGTATTTCTTTTGGAAAAATTTGCCTCAACCACGGAACAGGCGGCATTTTCCCTAGTGTTTCTTTGGGTGGGGGTGGCTGTAGGCCGCTTTGCTTGCGGTTTTTTGGCAAAACGCATACTAACGCACAAACTAATTTATTTGCTTGGGATGATTATTTGTTTAAGCGTAGTGATGTTATTTACGATTTTAAATATGAACAATGCTTATTTATTGATTTTTTTCTTAGGCCTGGGTTTTTCTGGTATGTACTCTACGATTTTGTCTTATGGCAACGAACAAGCTGCTTATCCAAGTGTTAAATTAATGACAATAATAACTACCTCTGGAGCTGTTGGAGCGATTGTCGGTTTGTTTTTATCGAGTTTGTTAAAAGAATTTTTTACAGCAGAAATAGTATTGTTAGTAGCGGCATTTATTTCTTTTAGTAGTACTGCTTGTATAGTTATGTCTGAATATCAAAAATGTAAACATAATTGTTAAATTTTATAAAAAACGTTAAGCTTTAAGTTGACATTAACAATATCCAATGATAAAATAGTTAATGTAACATATTGCCCTTTAAACTGGTCCAGAGAGGCTGGTAAGGCAGTGCTTATAGAGTTTTTGTTAATTATAAGCCTACTTTGTCATTCTCATGACCAAGTAGGCTTTTTTGTTTTAGAAAAAATAAAGGATAACGAAAGGGGATACAATAACAATGAAACCAGTTTCCTTATATGGCAAAGATATTTTGACCTTAGCAGATTTTAACGTAGATGAATATAATCTAATCTTAGATACAGCGAGAGAGATGAAAAATATAATCAATCGAGATATAAAAAAAGTACCAACGCTACGAGGTAAAGCTGTAATAAACTTATTTTTCGAAGCAAGTACTAGAACTAGAACTTCGTTTGAATTAGCGGGTAAATACTTAGGCGCCGATGTAGTTAATATTACAACTTCTACTTCTAGTGTTACCAAAGGTGAAAGTTTGCGCGATACAATTTTGACAGTTGAAGCAATGAATGTCGATGCGATTGTGATGCGTCATCCAGTAGAAGGAGCAGCGCATTTTGCCGCTGGAATCGCTAAACCAGTAATTATTAATGCCGGTGATGGGGCGCATGCTCACCCATCACAAGGGCTATTAGATATGTTTACCATCAAAGCCCATAAAGGCACTTTCTCTGGCCTTAAGGTTGCAATTTTAGGGGATATTTTACATAGCAGAGTAGCGCGTACCAATATTATAGCTTTGACTAAATTAGGGGCAGAAGTTCATTTAGCTGGACCGAGGACTTTAATTCCGCGTGATATTGAACAAATGGGTGTAGTAATTCATGATCGTGTAGAAACAGCCCTTAAAGACGCGGATGTTGTAGATGTGCTTAGAATTCAGTTGGAACGCCAAAAGAAAGGTTTATTTCCGACGCCTAGAGAATATGCTCGGATTTTTGGCTTAAATGCGAAACGCTTTGCTTTAGCCAAACCCGATGCCTTAATTTTACATCCAGGGCCAATGAATCGTGGACTGGAAATTGCACCTGATGTTGCCTACTCAGATAATTCAGCAATTCAAGAAGAAGTTCAAAATGGGGTAGCGGTAAGAATGGCTTTACTATATTTAGTGCTTATGGGGGGAAAATAAATGAAATTACTAATTAAGGCTGGACGCGTAGTTGATCCAAGTCAAAATTTAGATAAAGTTATGGATATCCTAGTTGAAGATGGTAAAGTTGTGGAAATAGCTCCTGTAATTGAGGCGGCAACGGCAACTGTGGTTGATGCAGCTGGTTTGGTAGTTACCCCAGGTTTGATTGATCTGCATATTCATTTGAGAGAGCCAGGCCTAGAAGCTAAAGAAGATATAATTTCGGGAACGCAAGCCGCAGCGGCCGGTGGTTTTACAACAGTAGCTTGCATGCCCAACACCAAGCCTGTTGTTGATAACTCGATAGTGATATCGGGGTTGAAAGAACGAATTGGTCGTGAAGCGATTGTTAAGGTGGAAGTTATCGGGGCGGTAACTAAAGGGCAAGAAGGTCAAGAGTTAGCGGAAATGGGCGATATGACTTTTGCGGGCGCGATGGCCTTTTCTGATGATGGACATTATGTGCAAAATGCCAAGTTGTTTTCTTCAGCTTTAGAGTATGCAAGTATTTTTGATAAAACAATAATTTCCCATGCGGAAGATTATAAACTTTCAGATGGTTATATGCATGAAGGTGTAGTATCAGCAAGACTAGGTATTCCGGGGTTGCCTGCTGTAGCAGAGGATATTGCCGTAGCAAGAGATATTTTATTAGCGGAATATGCTAAAGCGAAAGTACATATTGCGCATGTTTCTACAGCTGGGTCAACAGAAATAATTCGTCAAGCTAAAAAACGCGGTGTAAAAGTAACGGCCGAGGTTGCAGTACATCATTTAACACTTACTGATGAGGCTTGTGCCAGCTTTAATACAGCGTTTAAAGTATCACCACCACTAAGAGATCAAGTGCATGTTGAAGCTTTGCGTGCGGGCTTGTTAGACGGGACATTCGATGCAATTGTAACTGACCATGCACCACATGCTTTTGAAGAAAAAGATGTGGAGTTTCGTTATGCGCCTAATGGTTTTGCGGGCTTAGAAACTTCAGTAGGGGTAGTATTGACCGAGTTATATCATACAGGCGTGTTAAATCTAACGGAGTTAGTAAATAAAATGAGCACTCAACCAGCGCAAGTTTTTGGTTTGGAGCGGGGCAGTTTAAAAGTGGGTATGCCCGCAGATATAACAATTTTAGATATAAATAAAAAATGGCAAGTACAAAGTACAAAATTTTATACACGGGGTAAGCATACTCCTTATGAGAATAAAGAGTGTGTAGGCGCCGCAGTAATGACGATAGTAGATGGTAAAATTGTAATGAAAGAAGGTGTGGTATGCTAAATAGCAGAGCGGGGAAATTGGTGTTCGCGGATGGAAGTGTATACCATGGCGACTTGTTGGGGGCTGAAAATGCTGTAGGGGAAGTAGTTTTTACTACCGGCATGAGTGGCTATCAAGAGGTGTTAACAGATCCTTCGTATTGTGGACAAATTATTGTCATGACTTACCCGATGATCGGTAATTATGGAGTGAGTGATTTTTTTAATCAAAGTCGCAAGTCTTTTGCTAGAGGTTATGTAGTCGAACAATTATGTGAACAACCTAATAATTGGCGCATGCAAGAAACTATTGCTAGTTTTTTAAATAAGCAAGGCTTAACTTGTTTATACAATGTAGATACACGGGCTATTACGCGTAAAATTCGTAATCATGGTGTGCTAAAAGGTGTTATTGTGGGTGAAGAAGTATCGCAAGCAGAAATTGAGCGTTTGTTGGCAACACCTGAGGAACATGGGCAAGTTGTAGAAGTTACAACTCCGGAAAAATATAGTTTGGGGTTAGAAAATACTGGTAAACACGTAGCTGTTTTGGATTTGGGGATTAAACAAAATATCTTGCAAGTTTTACTCGACTTTAATTGTAAATTGACAGTTTTTCCAGCTACGGCAACATTTGAAGAAATTTTGGCTAGTTCACCAGATGGAATTTTTCTTTCTAATGGACCGGGGGATCCTAAAGACTTACCTTTTGTAATTGCAATGGTGAAAAAACTTATTGGGCAAAAACCGATTTTTGGGATTTGCTTAGGCCACCAGATGTTAGCATTAGCTTTGGGGGCAGATACTTATAAATTAAAATTTGGTCATCGGGGAATTAATCATCCTGTTATAGATTTAGAGTTAGATAAGGTTTTTATAAGCTCGCAAAATCATGGTTATGCTGTAACAGAAGAGTCCTTGGTGGGTTTGCCTTTGCAAATCACACACCTTTCGGTTAATGACCGCACAATAGAAGGATTTAAACATACCCAGTTACCAATTTTTTCGGTGCAATATCATCCGGAAGCAGCTCCAGGACCAGATGGACACGAATATTTGTTTGAACGGTTTTTAAAGAATATGGGGGAAAAATAAGATGCCGAAAAAAACGTATATAAAAAAAGTAATGGTTATTGGTTCAGGGCCAATTGTCATTGGTCAAGCGGCTGAATTTGACTATGCTGGAACCCAAGCTTGTAGAACCTTGAAAAATGAAGGAATTGAAGTAGTTTTAGTAAATAGTAATCCAGCGACAATTATGACTGATACTGATATTGCAGATCGCGTCTATATTGAACCATTGACAGTAGAATTTTTAGAAGAAGTAATAAAAAAAGAACGTCCAGATGGCTTGTTGGCGACTTTAGGTGGGCAAACTGGTTTAAATTTAGCAGTTGACTTAGCTAAACGGGGCGTTTTGAGTGAATATAAGGTAGAATTACTAGGTACGAGTATTGAGAGTATTAAAAAAGCGGAAGACCGCGAATTATTTAAAGAAACCATGCAAAAAATCAATCAACCAATTCCGGAAAGTGCCATTGTAGAAACTGTAGCTGCGGCTAGAGAGTTTGCTAGACGGGTTGGTTATCCGTTGATTGTGCGGCCTGCTTACACCTTAGGGGGTACTGGAGGCGGAATTGCAACTTGCGAAGCTGAATTACTAGAAATTACTAATCGGGGTCTAAAACATAGTTTGATTGGGCAGGCCTTGATTGAACGTAGTGTAGCGGGCTGGAAAGAAATCGAATATGAAGTATTGCGCGATGCTGCTGATAATTGCATCACGGTATGTAATATGGAAAATATTGATCCAGTAGGGGTACATACTGGTGATAGTATTGTTGTAGCACCAACGCAAACGTTAACAGATCGAGAAGTGCAAATGCTGAGAACTGCATCCATTAAAATAGTCCGCGAACTAGGCGTTGAAGGTGGTTGCAATGTGCAGTTAGCTTTAGATACGCAGTCAGAGCGGTATTGTGTAATTGAAGTTAATCCACGGGTTAGTCGCTCGAGCGCCTTGGCTTCTAAAGCTACTGGCTATCCAATTGCTAAAGTTGCCGCTAAAATAGCTATTGGTTATCGATTAGATGAAATAATAAATGAAGTAACACAAAAAACTATGGCTTGCTTTGAACCGGCTTTAGATTATGCGGTAATTAAATTCCCGCGTTGGCCGTTTGATAAATTTGTCGATGCTGACCGTGTTCTAGGTACGCAAATGAAGGCTACTGGGGAAGTAATGGCCATAGAAAGAAATATTGAAGCGGGGCTGTTAAAGGCTGTGCGTTCTTTAGAAATAGGTTTGACCCATTTGCAATTGCCAGAATTAGAAAAATTAGCTGACCAAGAGCTGTTTGCTAAAGTTGCAGAAATTACGGATGAACGGATTTTTGTAATCGCGGAAAGTATGCGTCGTGGTTTAAGCATTGCTGAAATTCATGAAATAACTAAAATTGATAATTTCTTTTTGCAAAAATTCCTTAATATTGTAGAAATGGAAAAAAGTTTAAAAGCAAGTGGGTTTGATGCGAAATTAATTAGAAAAGCTAAAAAAATGGGTTTTGCGGATGTAACAATTGCCAACTTGCTAAACTCGACAGCGTTAGAAGTAAGAAATTTTAGGAAAAATGCGGCGATTATTCCTACTTATAAAATGGTAGATACTTGTGCAGCGGAATTTGAGGCCTTTACACCATATTATTATTCGACCTATGCTCAAGAAGATGAAGTAGCGGTGAGTGAACGAAAAAAAGTATTAGTGTTAGGCTCAGGGCCGATTAGAATTGGGCAAGGCATAGAGTTTGACTATTGCTCGGTACACTCAGTTTGGGCTTTAAAAGAATTGGGATATGAAACAATTATTATAAACAACAATCCGGAAACTGTAAGTACAGATTTTGATACTTCGGATAAATTGTATTTTGAACCTTTAACCCTAGAAGATGTTTTAAATGTTATTGATAAAGAACAGCCCGAAGGGGTAATTGTCCAATTTGGTGGGCAAACAGCTATAAATTTAGCCGGTCCTTTGGCAGCTTGCGGGGTTAAAATTTTAGGTACTAGTGTCAACAGTATTGATATGGCCGAGGATCGAGAACGCTTTGAAGAGTTGTTGACAGAGTTGAATATTGCGCGTCCTAAAGGTCGAACGGTAACTAATATTACGGAAGCACTTAGTGCCGCAGCTCATGTAGGTTATCCAGTTGTGGTGCGTCCGTCTTATGTTTTAGGTGGAAGAGCGATGGAAATTGTTTATAATGATGAAGAATTACATCATTATATGTCTTATGCCGTAAAAGCTTCGGCAGAACATCCGGTTTTAGTAGATCACTATATGCAAGGTACCGAAGTAGAAGTTGATGCGATTTGTGATGGTACAGAAGTTTTAATTCCAGGGATTATGGAACATATTGAGCGGGCAGGAGTACATTCTGGCGATAGTATCGCTGTATATCCACCTAAGAATTTATCGGAACGTATTATTGCTAAAGTGATTGATTATACCAATAAATTGGCCTTGGGCTTAAAAGTCCAAGGGGTTATTAACATCCAATACATAGTAAAAGATGAACAATTGTATGTTATTGAGGTGAATCCGCGCTCTAGCCGTACCGTACCTTTTTTAAGTAAAGTTACTAATATTCCAATTGTTAAATTGGCAACTAAAATAGCTACAGGCAAAACCCTTAAAGATTTAGGCTATAAAAGTGGCCTTTGCATGTTCCCAGATTATTATGCGGTAAAAGCACCAGTGTTCTCGTTTGCAAAAATGAATTTAGTTGATATATCTTTAGGGCCAGAAATGAAATCCACTGGCGAAGTTATGGGGATTGACCGCTATTATTCGCGGGCACTGTATAAAGCCACTATTGCTTCAGGGATTAATATTCCGCATGAGGGGGCAATATTGTTTACTGTCGCAGATCGCGACAAAGAAGAGGCTGGTGTTTTGGCTCAAGGGTTTGAAGAGCTAGGCTATAAGATAATTGCGACTAAAGGAACGTCAAATTATTTTAAAAGCTTAGGAATAGTTTGCACTGAAGCGGTTAAAATTAGTGAAGGCACACCAAATTTATTAGATGACATTAAAGCTGGAAAAATAAATTTAGTGGTAAATACTCTAACTTTAGGCAAACAATTAGAAAGAGATGGGTTTAAAATTCGCCGAGCTACAGTGGAGCACGCTTTGCCATGTTTGACCTCAATGGATACGGCTAAAGAAGTAATGGGCGTAATTGCTAATATGCGTCGCCGTCGTTTAATAAGCGTTATGGCGATGCAGGACTTTAACTGGGAGGTGTAAACTGTTGAAAAAAATTATCGAAGCAAAAGTAGTTAAACAAGTAGAAATTGGACCACAAGTTTATAAAACTGAGGTTTATGTGCCGGAATTGGCGAGCATAACTTTGCCAGGGCAGTTTGCACAATTAAAAGTTAAAGGCGCGCAACAACCATTGTTGCGCCGTCCAATTAGTGTAGCCGATGTTGATGGTGATGCTAAGACTCTAACTTTTATTTATAAAGTATTAGGTGAGGGCACCCAAGCACTCAGCTTGGTACAAGTTGGCGAATATCTAGATATTGTAGGTCCGTTAGGTAATGGCTTTAATTTAACGGCAAAAAAACCCTTACTAGTGGGGGGGGGCCTTGGGATTGCGCCTTTAATTTATCTTAGCAGAGTTTTTTGTGGCCTGAATACAGAAGTTTTATTAGCCGGTCGGAGTGCACAAGAATTGTTTTGGCAAGATTTGTTTACGGCAAGTTGCAAACAAATTCACATAACTACAGATGATGGTTCTTTAGGTGTGCAAGGCAATGCTTTAGCGCTATTACCGGAGTTGTTAGCAAGTGGAAAATACGATGCAGTATATACCTGTGGGCCAGTTAAGATGATGCAAGGTGTGGCTAAATTGGCAATTGAACAGGGAATTCCCTGCCAAGTGTCGTTAGAAAAATACATGGCTTGTGGCATTGGCGCTTGCTTATCTTGTTCATGTGCAACGAAAAGTGGCAAGCGAGTAAAAGTTTGTACAGACGGACCAGTTTTTCCGGCTGAAGAGGTGATAGAATGGGATTAACAGCGGCTCAATTACAACGCTTAAATACCGAAATCGTAGGCATTAATATGCCGACGCCAATCATGACGGCTTCCGGGACCTTTGGTTGGGGTGTAGAATTTGAAGATTTTTTGGATTTAAATCAAGTGGGCGGAATTGTTGTTAAGGGCACAACTTTAAAACCGCGTGCCGGTAATTTTGGACAACGGGCCGTAGAAACTCCGGCGGGAATGTTAAATTGTATTGGTTTAGAAAACCCCGGTGTAGAGGCTTTTTTACAAGATATTTTGCCTAAACTAGGAAAATACTATAGCCCGGTAATTGTAAATATTGCTGGCAATACGCCCGAAGAGTATGGGGAAGTGGCAAAATACCTAGATGTACCAGGTGTTGCGGCGATTGAATTGAATATATCTTGTCCAAATGTTAAAGAAGGTGGCATTGCTTTTGGGGTTTGCCCTGATAGTGCTAGCAAAGTTGTGCGGGCTGTAAAACAAGCAGTTAGTAAACCCGTTATAACTAAACTATCACCGAATGTTACGGACATTGTGGCGATGGCGCAAGCCGTGGAACAAGCTGGGTCCGATGCTATTTGTATGATTAATACTTTAGTAGGGATGAAAATTGATATTCATAAACAAAAACCAGTTTTGGGAAATGTGATGGGCGGTTTGTCTGGGCCCGCAATTAGACCTGTAGCTGTACGCATGGTGTATCAAGTGGCTCAAGCAGTGCATATTCCGATTGTTGGCATGGGTGGAATCATGACGGCTGAAGATGCAATTGAGTTTTTTTTAGCGGGAGCTAGTGCAGTAGCTGTGGGCACGGCTAATTTTGTTAATCCGAGTATCGCTCAAGAAATTAACTATGGAATTTTAGCGTATTTAGATAAATATAACTATAAACATGTGCAAGAATTAGTTGGTTTGGCTTGGCAATAAAAACAGCTTAGGAGTAAAAAAATGATTTTAGATAAAAGATTAATTGTGGCCTTAGATGTGCCGAATATGGCTAAGTTGAGTAATTTAGTTATTGGACTTGGTGAAAGCGTAACTTATTATAAAGTAGGCATGGAACTTTTTTATAGTTGTGGTGCGGAAGTAGTTAGATATCTTAAAGGCAACGGAAAAAGTATTTTTTTAGATTTAAAATTACATGATATTCCTAATACGGTGGGCAGTAGTTTAGCAGCATTAACGGAATTGGGCGTAGATATGCTTAATGTTCATGCTACCGGTGGTTTTCAAATGATGCAATTTGCGGCACAAACTGTAAAAGCACGTGCGGCTGAACTAGGAATTAAAGCCCCGAAATTAATTGCCGTAACGGTGTTAACTAGTATTTCGGCAGAAGAATGGCAAGAATTGAATTATGCTGAAAGCATTAGTGCGCAAGTAATTCATTTGGCGAAATTGGCTAAAAAAGCCGGCTTGGATGGAGTTGTTGCCTCGCCACAAGAAGCTGCGGCAATTAGAGCAGCTTGTGGTGAAGAGTTTCTTATTGTAACGCCAGGGATTCGTCCAGCAGGTAGTGAATTAAATGACCAAAGTCGTATTGCTACACCGAAAGCTGCCATAGAAAATGGCGCAACTCATTTAGTTATCGGTAGACCAATAACTAAGGCAACGGATTTAAAGCAAGCGGTACAAGATATAGTTAAGGAAATGCAGGAGGCGAAGAAATAATGCAAGAAACAGAAGTATTGGCCTTATTAGAGGAAACACAAGCAGTTATGCATGGACATTTTTTGCTAACG
The DNA here is from genome assembly GCF_000384135.1 of Succinispira mobilis DSM 6222. NCBI lineage: Bacteria > Bacillati > Bacillota > Negativicutes > Acidaminococcales > Acidaminococcaceae > Succinispira > Succinispira mobilis. The sequence goes on along the minus strand of NZ_KB913028.1, from coordinate 1,954,264 downwards.
TCAGGACTTCATAGTCCCATGTATGTTGAAAAATTTAATGTGCTACAACATCCGAAATATACAGAAAAACTTTGTCAAGCTTTAGCAGCTAATTTCGCTCAAGATCAAGTTCAACTGGTTGTGGGACCAGTTACGGGGGGGATTTTGCTAGCCCATGAAGTTGGGAAAGCTCTAGGAACTAGAGCAATATTTACGGAACGAGAAAATGGAAAAATGACTTTGAAACGTGGCTTTGAAATTCCTGCAGGCACAAAAGTTTTAGTTGTAGAAGATATTGTTACTACGGGTGGTTCAGTTTTTGAAGTACTAGATGTTATCAAAGAACATGGTGGTGAGGTAGTTGGGGTCGGTTTACTTGTTGACCGCAGTGGTGGGAAAGTTGATTTTGCTGTTAAAACCAAAGCCCTATTAACCTTAAATATTGAAACTTATCCAGCGACAACTTGTCCGATGTGTGCTCAAGGACAAGAATTTACGAAGCGTGGTAGAACTGGTAAATAAACAAAAAGAAAAACATCTTAAAGACTAAATTAATAACTTTAAGATGTTTTTCTTATTTTTATTGAATAATAAAGAGGATTTTTCCAAAAAGTAGCGTATTATTATATTTAGATATGTAAAGCTGATTAAGCAAGGAAGTGAGAACAATTTCATTAACAGAAAGACAAAAGAAAATTGCAGAAATGGTTAGAGAGCGAGGACCAATAACTGGAGAAAGTATTGCGCAAAACTTAAATGTGACTAGGGCTGCCTTACGTTCTGATTTAGCAATCTTAGTAATGAGTGGCGTGCTTGATGCTAGACCGAAAGTAGGTTATTTTTACACTGGTAAGAACAACCTGAGCATGCTTACGGATGAATTAGCTAATTTATGTGTGCGGGATATTCAATCCGTTCCAGTAGTTTTGCAAAATAACAAGAATGCTTATGATGCGATTGTAATGATGTTTTTAGAAGATGTTGGCAGTGTATTTATATTGGACGAACATTCTTTTTTATGTGGTGTAGTATCACGCAAAGATTTATTAAAAGCCTCCTTAAATAACAAAGAGGACTTGAGTAAAACTCCGATAGTAATGGTAATGACCCCATTATCAAAATTAATTGTAACTACAACAGATGAACCGATCGCGGTAGCGATAAGAAAAATTATAGATAACGAAATTGATGGTTTGCCAGTGGTGAAACAGGTCGGTAAAGAAAAAAAGTATGAAATTGTCGGTCGGCTAACTAAGACAAATTTGAGTAGATTATTATTAGATTTAGCAGAAGGAAGAGGGAGGTTTTTATCATAGATAAATTACCAATAATATATGCAGTATCTGATTCAATCGGCGAAACCGCAGAATCGGTGGCCAAAGCTACTGCGAGTCAATTTAAGCCAGGTACTTTTGATATTGTACGTGTACCTTATATGGAGAGCACCGAACAATTAGAAAAACTAATTATCGAGGCTAAAACGCAAAAAAGTGTATTGTGTTATACGATGGTTTCTCCGCTTTTACGTGAGTTTGTAGCGGCCAAAGTTGCCGAACATGGAGTAATTGCTGTAGATATTTTGGGGCCAATGCTGAATAATGTGCAAAAAATATCTGGACAAGAACCCAAAAATAAGCCCGGGCTAGTGCATGCGTTAGACCAAGACTATTTTCGGCGGGTGGAAGCTGTCGAGTTTGCCGTGAAATATGATGATGGCAAAAATCCTTGGGGATTATTGAAAGCCGATGTAGTAGTTGTAGGCGTTTCTAGAACCTCAAAAACACCTTTGAGTATGTATTTAGCGCATAAGCGAATTAAGGTTGCTAATGTGCCTTTAGTACCTGAAATTATGCCGCCAGAAGAATTATTTAAAATCCCAGCCAACAAAATTGTCGGCTTAATTATCAATCCTTATAAACTAAATGAAATTAGAGCGGAAAGGTTAAAAACTATGGGTTTGGCAGATGATTCTAGTTACGCAGATGTGGTGCGAATTAATGAGGAATTAGAGTATGCTAAAGGGATAATGCGTAAAATTCATTGCATGGTAATTGATGTGTCTAATCGAGCTATTGAGGAGACTGCGAATATCATTATTGATCATGTACGTAAAAATTCTAAAGAGTGAGTTCACCAGAATTAATATTCAAGGTTGCCTTTTCCACTTGCTTTTCTTGACCATGTTCTTGAATTCGCACATTTTCCTCAAAGATGGCTATTTTGGTATTCCAGTTAAAATAGCCTTTACTGGAATTTATTGCCAAGTTTGCCTCGGAAAAGGCTACATTGCCAGTTAAAAAAATTTCTTTGTCATTTATTTTGGCAAGTAAAGAATCACCCTTTAACATTAAACTAGCATCGGAAAATTCAATATTGCCTTGCGCAACAACCTCCTGTTTTACTAAAGAGTATTGAGCATAGTCGGCACGAATATGGCGATCTTTGTGAGTTATTTCAACATCGCCTTTAAGAGTATAGGTTGCTGTTAAAATGTTGAAATTTTTCTCTTGGGCTATGATTACTGGTTTGGGCTTATCAGAGTTTGATTCTGCCCCAACAGTGGGATTTGCTTGAAAACTAAGGAGCAGGGCGAAAAACGTTAGTACAAATAGGAGTTTTCTTAACATGAGGTTACCTTCTTTCTTAATTGATAATATATCCTTTATACTATGTGTTTGCAAATAAAGCAAGTTATTTATAAAAAAAACTAAATGAAAAAAAGGATATTGTGATTATATGTAGAATATAATATAATATAGGTTTGAAGTTAAAATTTATGTTAACACAAGGTGCTTACTATGCAGGAGAATAAATTTAATGAAGTAGTTTTAGCAGTAAAAAGGCAAATTAGCATCGTAAATGTTATTGGCGGTTACATAGCTTTAAAAAAGAAAGGTAATAAATTTTGGGGTTGCTGTCCTTTTCACAATGAAAAAACAGCTTCTTTTACTGTATCGGAGGAGAAAGGTTTTTTTTATTGTTTTGGTTGTCATGCTGGTGGCGATGCAATTAGTTTTTTAATGCGTATTCGACAGTTAACTTTTGCTGAAGTTATTAAAGATTTGGCCGAGCAATTTAATATTCCCTTACCTCAAGAGATATCAGGTGTTCAACAGGAAAAACCCGATACGTTAGAACTGGCAATGCTGCAGGCCAATAAACAAGCCTTAGTTTTTTACAAAAGGTGTTTATTGGAAACAAACCCGCAAAGTGCTAAGGCCAGAGCCTATTTGCAAAAAAGAGGCATAAATCTAGAAATTATAGAAAAGTTTTCCTTGGGTCTTAGTAGTGATAATTGGCAAGATTTGTACAATTTTTTAAAGCACAATAAATGTTCAGATGATTTACTCAAACAAGTTGGACTAATTGGTCAAGCACAGAGTGGACGCTATTATGATAAATTTCGTCAAAGAATAATGATTCCTATCTTTAACAATAAGGGCGAGGTTATTGCGTTTGGCGGACGAGTTCTTGTAGACACTGATAGCCCTAAGTATTTAAATTCACAAGAAACTAAAGTCTTTAATAAAAGAAAGACTCTATATGCTTTGAATGTTGCTCAAAGCGAAATAAAAAAGCAAGGGTTCGGCTTGCTAGTTGAAGGTTACATGGATGCGATAAGCATGCATACTTATGGATTTAATAATACAGTAGCTAGCCTTGGTACTGCTTTTAGTATAGAACAAGCACGTTTGTTAGGGCGCTATGCACGCAAGGTTTTATTTGCCTATGATAATGATGTAGCTGGAATTCAAGCGACGATTCGGGCGATCGACATTGCGCGTGAAAATTTTTTACAAGCAAAAGTAGTGTTGCTTGCCCCGGCAAAAGATCCAGATGAATTTTTACAAAAGTATGGTAAACAAGAACTAGAAAAACGCATTGAAAATAGTGTGGATGCAGTTGTTTATCAAATAGAGCAAACTATTAAATTAAATCAGAACAATAATAGCTTACAAGAGAAAGTAGAAATTTTAGCTAAGGTTTTAGAGTTTGTCAAAAAATGTGAAAACTCACTAGAGATAGATAGCTATTTGCAAACTATTGCTAGTGGTTTATTAATTGATATAGCTATTGTGAAATCAGAATATAATAAATTAGTTGGTAAGAAAGAAAGCTTTAGTGAACCCAAATTTAAAAATAAACAACCGCTACCTAAGACTTTAACTGCAATTGATTTAGCGCAGCGGCATATTATAAAAATAATCTTAGAAGATGTCAGTATTTTAGATTATGTGACGGCACAATTATTGCCAGCCGACTTTGAACAAAAAGTTTTAGGTGAAATTTTTATGACGGCTCAGATTTTAAGTATGGACAATAAACTGGCTATTGATAGTTTATTAAATAAATTATCAAGTGAAGCCCAAACACAGTTATTGGCGATATTAGCAGAAGATATTCAATTTGCTGATGCCATTAAATTAGTTGACGACTGCATTAAGCAGATTAAATATAGCAAATTAGAGCAAGAATATAATCGGCACTCACAATTGGCAGTTGAATATGAAAAAACAGGGGATGAGAGGTTTATTAATGAATTGCAACAGGTACAAGAAATTAGAAAAAAGCTCCAAAAGTTCTTTTGAAAGGAATAGAACTTGGAAAATATAATATTTCAAGGGAGGTGTTTATATGTCGGACAAAAAGGCGTCAGCAGAACAATCGAATCATGTTAATGAATTGATAAATAAAGCCAAAAAAAACGGTGGGGTATTAACATATAAAGAAGTAATGGATAGTATGCAGGCTGAAGACCTTGGTGTGGAAGAAATGGAAGAAATGTACGACTTGTTTAATACTAAGGGAATTGAACTTATTGAAGATAACGATGACTCAAGAAATAAAGCTGAAAATGTCGTACAAGATGCTTTAGACGATATAGACCTCGATATGTCTATTCCAGAAGGGGTAAATATAGATGACCCTGTACGCATGTATTTGAAAGAAATTGGTCGAGTACCGTTGCTTACTGGTGAAGACGAAATTAGACTGGCTCGCAGAATGGAAAGAGGTACAAAAGCTAGTCTGGCGTTAAAAAAAGATTTGAAAAACACTGCTGAAGAAACAAACTTAGAACCAGCTATAGACCTGCAAGAAACTTTAGAAAAACTATTGTCGCTGATTGAATACGAAGTAGGTATAGCTGAATCACGAGAAGTGGATCTTTTAGCTAAAAAATTGATGATGAATTATACTGAAAATGGCCAAGTGTCGCATTCGGAAATTCAAGGATTTTGCTTGGAGCTAACCAAAGATGAATTGCAACAAGTACTTAGACAGCTGCGAGCTAACAATGTTTTAATTGTAGAAGATAAACCTTTAATGCAGGCGACAATTGACGAAGCTGCCAATCCAGAGTGCCATTTGCCAGAGATTCGCACTTTATTAATAGCACTTGATGGCTATTTTGGAGATGTAAATGGTAGTTATGAATTTATTCAATTTGAACAATGCAAAAATGAATATAAAAGAATCTTGAATTTATTAATTAAACAAGGTGAAAAAGCTAAAAAATATTTATCAGAGGCAAACTTGCGCTTAGTAGTAAGTATTGCTAAAAAATATGTTGGGCGAGGCATGTTGTTTTTAGATTTAATTCAAGAAGGTAACTTGGGTCTAATTAAAGCAGTAGAGAAGTTTGACTATAGCAGGGGATATAAGTTTAGTACTTATGCGACTTGGTGGATTAGACAAGCAATAACTAGAGCAATAGCAGATCAAGCTCGTACTATTAGAATTCCCGTACATATGGTCGAAACGATTAATAAACTAATAAGAGTTTCAAGAATGTTATTGCAAGAATTAGGCAGAGAACCTTTACCAGAAGAAATTGGTAAGGAAATGGATATCTCGGTTGAGCGGGTGCGTGAGATAATGAAAATTGCTCAAGAGCCTGTATCTTTAGAAACACCAATTGGTGAAGAGGAAGATTCGCATTTGGGGGACTTTATAGAAGATCATGATGCACCAGCTCCAGCGGATGCAGCTACATCTATTTTGCTTAGAGAGCAAATAGAAAGTGTTTTAGAAGCGCTGACGCCTAGAGAAAAGAAAGTTTTGCAGTTACGTTATGGTTTAGAGGATAATCGAGCAAGAACATTGGAAGAAGTTGGTCAATTCTTCGGTGTTACTAGAGAAAGAATTCGACAAATAGAAGCAAAAGCTATTAAAAAGCTTCGTAATCCTAGCAGAAGTAAGAAACTAAAAGATTTCTTGGACTAATTTGCTTGACAAATACAAATAAATGAATTAAAATATTTATTGTTGACGTTATTGTCGGCGCGGGCCTATAGCTCAGCGGTAGAGCAACCGGCTCATAACCGGTTGGTCCCTGGTTCAAATCCAGGTGGGCCCACCAACTTAACTATCAAGCGGAGTCAGAGTGACTTCGCTTTTTTTTATCCAATAAATTTGACAACGAGGTGGTAAAAATGCTGAATAAAAGATTAGCATGTATTGCAGCTTGTGTGCCGAAAAACTCTCGTGTGGTGGATGTGGGATGTGATCATGCCTATTTGGCAATAGAGTTAATTGATAGAGGGATTGCCTGCACAGTTGTGGCCAGTGACATTGTTGCTGGGCCAATAGCTGCGGCTCGAAAGAATATTCAAAATAGAGCTTTGCAAGATAAGATAAAGCTAGTACAAGCTAATGGTTTACAGGGTGTGCAAAAGGATGAAGTGGATTGTGTTATTATAGCTGGTATGGGGGCCGGTGTTATTATTGATATTCTAGAAGCGGGACAAGACGTAATAGAAGAATGTAATATCCTGGTGTTGCAACCGATGGTTGGGATAGAATTACTTAGAAAGTGGTTAGCAAGCCATTCTTGGCAAATTGAACAAGAATATTTAATAGAAGAAAATGGAATTATTTATGAAATTTTAGTTGGTAAACCTGCTTCAAAGGCAGTTGAACTTAGTTTAGCAGAATGTTATTTGGGTAAATTGGAAAAACAAGAACTTTTCCCACGCTATCTTGAACAGTTGATAAAAAAACAAGAAAAAATATTAGCGGCACTGGATAAAGCTAAGTGTACGGAACAAATCGTTCAAAAGAGGAAAAAAACAGCAAGGATCTTACAAATTCTGCGGGAGGCGTATGATGAAAGTTAAGGATATATATCAAGTTTTAGATAAAATAGCTCCGTTTGATACCGCCTATGATTATGATAATGTAGGGTTACTAGTAGGTGATGAAAAGCAGACTGTGCAAGGGATTTTATTGGCCTTAGATTTAACGGAAGCAGTAGTCGCTCAGGCTATAGCAACTAAGAGTAACTTGATAATTACACATCATCCATTGATTTTCAAACCCTTAAAAAAAATTGTTCAACAAGATTTTGCTGGAAAATTAATCAACAGCTTGATTAAACAAGAAATATCTTATATTGCGATGCATACGAATTTAGATAGAGCTAGTAATGGAGTTAATGATGTTTTGGCAGAAGTGATTGGCCTAGAAAACGTACATACGATAACAGAAGAAGAGCGCGGCTCTTTGGTAAAGCTCGCTGTTTATATTCCGCGAACACATACAGAAAAATTGTTGGCACTATTGGAAGAACAGGCCATAAGTTTTTCGGGAAAATATGCAGCTTGTTCCTTTACTAGTAGTGGGTTAGGCCGCTTTAAACCTTTACAGACAGCTAACCCATATTTAGGAGTTCTAAATATTATGCAAGAAGTTATTGAGGATAAGGTGGAATTTTTAGTGCCGAAGCAAAAAATAGCTGAGTTGCTAATGGCGATAAAGGCAATTCATCCTTACGAAGAAATTGCTTATGACAGTTATGAAATGCTTACGAAAGAGCGGCAATTAGGCATTTTACGTACGGGTACTTTAAATAAAGTTTTAAGTGTAGAACAATTGGCAAATATGCTTAAAAATAAATTGCAGTTGACTGGTGTAAGAGCGAGTAACCTAGAAAAACAAGTTAGTTGTGTGGCTATTTGTGGAGGTAGTGGTGCTGATTATATAAAAACGGCTATTAAAGCTGGGGCTGATGTTTTAGTAACTGGGGACTTAAAATATCATGAAGCTCAAGAGGCACAAAATATGGATTTAGCAGTTATAGCTTTGGGGCATCAAGAAAGTGAACAACCTGTTTTAAAGGCGTTGGCGAGTAGATTGCAACAAGTCTTGTTAGAGACGGCAATAACAGTAGCTGTGGCCAAAGAAACACGGATAATAGAACATCTGTAACATAAGGGGGAAATTTAATGTTAAAAGATTTTCAGGCTGGAGATAAAATTCGGCATATAGTACTAATAAAAGTTCAAAAAGTTGGCAGTACATCAACTGGGGGTGTTTTTGCCCGCGGGGTGGTTCAGGATAATAGCGCTAGCATAAATTTTATTTGTTTTGATGCTGGCATGGTAGAACGTATGCGCAAATTAGAAGGCTTTGTAGCTATGCAGGTTATCGGTCAAATTGATATCAATAAATTTGCTCAAGATAGTTCATTGCAATTGGTAATTAATAAACTAGAAGAAGTGCTGCCTGAGGATAATGTCAATCATTTATTACCGCTGGCTCCAGTTGACATGGTAGCTTACCAAGAAAAATTAAAAACTTATCTAGATAATTTAAACAGTAATTTTTTAAAAAAATTATTGGCAATGATTTTTGCCGATGTTTATCAACAGTATATTAAAAACCCTGCTGGGAGTAAATTACATCATGCTTATATTGGTGGGTTGCTTGAGCATTGTATTGATGTTACTGATTTAGCAGTGGCTATGGCGAAAGTAAATAAGAATGTTAATTTAGATTTAGTTATTTGCGGTGCGCTTTTACATGATTTAGGAAAAATAATGGAAATATCTGCTGATTATGGCTTCCCATATACTACTAAAGGCAGATTGTTGGGTCACATTTCTATGACAGCGATGTTAATAAATTCTTATGCAGAAAAAATAAACAGTGCTGAACTTGTGGAGCAGGAATTAGAAGAATTGTTGCACATTGTTTTATCGCATCATGGGGAACAGGAAAAAGGCTCGCCAATTGCTTGTGCAACAAAAGAGAGCTTTATTGTTCATTATGCGGATGAATTAAATGCGGTGTTAAATCAGTTTGAGAATCTGGAAGATAAAAACGAATGGGTTTTCAACAAGATGATTAATCGCTATCTATATGTAAAAGGTTGCTAAAGTAATTGTAATATGTTACAATGTTCAAATGTAATAATTGTGAGTACAAAAGACAATCGCGGTTGGTATAAGGCCAGTCGAGGAAAGTCCGAGCTCCACAGAGCAGAATGCTGGGTAACGCCCAGCGAGAGTAATCTTAGGGAAAGTGCCACAGAAATGTGTACCGCCGATATTAAATCGGTAAGGGTGGAACGGTGCGGTAAGAGCGCACCAGCAGTTGGGTGACCAACTGGCTAGGTAAACCCCATTCGGAGCAAGACCAAATAGGAGAGGGATGATGTTGCTCGCTGATCCTCTCGGGTTGTGTCGCTAGAACTATTAGGCAACTAATAGTCCAGATAGATGATTGTCGCGCCGTAAGGTGAACAGAACTCGGCTTAATGAGTGCTCATAATTATTATATTATTTTGTAATAGAAGGTGTACTGTGGGTTATTTAAAAAAAATACAGGCTTCACTTTTAAAGTATATATGGGTAATTTTGCTACTATTAAGTTTAGGTTATTTTTATAAACAAAATATGTATTTTAATAGTATGTTGGAATTGCGCTTGTGGTTAGCTAACTTTGGTTCATTAGCGCCATTAGCTTATATTTTACTCTACACTTTGCGACCAGTATTATTAATTCCTGCGTTGCTATTAAACTTAGTAGCTGCGGTTTTGTTTGGACCAATTTGGGGGATTATATATATATTAATGGGTGGACTGGGTAGTGCAAGTTTATGCTATTATTTAGCAAAGCACACAAATTTTGAGTTTGTAAATCGTGTTGCAAAAAAATGGTGGGGTTTTGTTGACCGATATAGTCCTAAAAGTGACTTTAAAAAAATGTTGTGTTTGCGCATAGTACCAATTTTCCCCTATGATCCCATAAGTTTTTTAGCTGGGCTTTCTAATATTCCCTATAAGACTTATGCTTTAGCAACGCTTATTGGAATGTTGCCAGGGGCAATAGCATACAATTTTCTAACGGACAGTTTTTTATCTCCCAACACTAGCAAGAGTTTAGCGATAATAACTTGTTTGGTAGCTTTTGTACTACCATATATATATTGGCAACAAAAAATTAAAATTCGCAATTAAAAAAACTAAAGGAAAAAATTCCTTTAGTTTTTTTTGTTTTCTGTCAAAAAAAATAATTCTTTGGTAATGCGAATAAATTCTTTGATTGGCCAGGAAATATTTTTTTTCTTTTTATAAGCAATATTAATAATTCTAGAAGGGGTTTGTTCTGCTAAAGAAAAGTACCTTAAAGGATCAGACATGTTCATTGGTCCTAGAGTAGAAGAGGAAATAACCGCTCCTAACCCTGCTAAGGCAAGGCGATGTGCAGTTTCAAAACTTGCGGTTTCAGTGTAAATTTTAGGTTTGAAACCAGCTTCGATAAAGAGCTTATCCGCCATAATTCGCAATCCTTGTCCAGGTTTAGACAAGATAAACTGCTCATCTTGAAAAAGTTTTAGGGAAAGTACGGGATAATTATTTGGTACAGGCAGGGCTTGATTGATTAGGCTGTGATTAGGTGGTAAAGCCAGCAAAACTTGATCATGTTGTAAAATAGTATAATCAATTTGGGGAGACTTTATCTCACCAGGTAAAATTGCCAAATCAACTTCATTTTTTAATAACCAATCTTCAAATTCTGAAGTTAGACCTTCAAAAAGTTTGATTTCAATATTTGGGTAGACTCGAGAAAAAGTAGGTAAAATTTTAGGTAATAAGTATGAACCACGGTTGGGCGAAATAGCGATTTTCAAACAACCTCGATCGGATTGAGCGAGATTTTTAATTTCGGTGCTGAGATCTTGCTCTATTTCTAAAATTAGTTGAGCTTTATGTAAAAAAATTTCGCCAGCATAAGTTAAACTTATTGGATTTTTACTACGATCGAATAGTTTAGTACCTAGTTCTCGCTCCAAGTTAAGGATATATTGACTTAAAGCGGGTTGGGCTAAAAACAGCTTGTCGGCAGCTTTGGAAAAACTGCGTTCTTCTGCTATTTTTTGTACATAGCGTAAATGTCTTAAATCCATGTATTTATCACCTCTAAAAACAATTATAACTGTAATTCAGCCAATGTAAAGCTTTTAATCGGACTATATAAGTTTTTCTTATAACTGATATATGCTTTTTGCTATTGGCTATTAATTTTAGCAGATGTTAAACTAACAATGCAAATAAACAGTTTATTTTAATAAATTCTTGAAAATTGATGTCAATTCTTAAAATTCTAGGAGGTAGAAAAATGGTAGCTAGTAAAAAACGGCAAGTTCTTGTATTTGCTACAGCGGGGATGCTCGAAAGTTGTGATGCATTGGTAAGCGTAGAGCCTGTGGAACCGGGTGCGGGAATAACAATAGAGCTGATTAGCTCAGTAAAGAAGCAATACGGTAAACACATTGAGTGCTTGACGAAAGAGTTTATTCTAGAACAAGGCTTTGAAGATATTAAAGTTAAAATAGAGGATAAAGGTGCGTGGGATTATACATTAAGAGCACGCTTGAGAACAGCTTTAGAAAGGAGTGAAATTGATGCAAGTTGCCAATAAACTAAGACAAACAATGCTATTTATTCCAGGCAATAATCCTAAAATGATTAATAATGCTAATATTCATAAAGTAGATACTCTGATTTTTGACTTAGAAGATTCGATAGCAGTTACGGAAAAAGATACGGCTCGTCACTTAGTAGCGGAAGCATTAAAGAGTATAAAATTTACGGCAGAACGTGCTGTAAGAATCAATCATATTAGCACACCATATGGTTGGGAAGATTTAAGAGTTATTTTACAAGCAAAACCAGATTTAATTAGATTGCCAAAAGCGGAAACAGCGGATGAAATTCGTGAAATAGATAGTTTTATTAGTAAAGTTGAATTTGATTGTGGCTTTGAACCAGGTTCAATTAAAATGATGGGTGCTGTAGAAACTCCGCTAGGATTGCATAATGCATATGAAATTGCCACAGCTAGTTCCAGAATGGTCGCAATTGCCATTGGTGGCGAGGATTTTATTGCTAATCTAAAAACCCAAAGAACTACGCACGGGATGGAGTTGTTTGTAGCTCGGTCTCAATTGGTTCTAGCAGCTCGTAGGGCTGGTATTCAAGTTATTGATACAGTTTTTTCAAATATTAAAGATGAAGAAGGCTTTAGACGTGAAGTAGCTTTAATTAAAGACTTAGGTTTCGACGGCAAATCAATTATTCATCCTAGTCAAATTAAAATTGTGAAAGAAGTTTTCACGCCAACTGAAGAACAAATAGCTCGCTCCATTAAGATTTTATTAGCTTACAAAGATGCGTTAGAGAGAAAGCTCGGAGTTATTGCTGTTGATGGGCGGATGATTGATGGGCCAATAGTAGATAGAGCTAGAAGAATCGTTGATGAAGCTAGAGCAGCTGGAATTATGATTCCTAAGGAGGTTACAAACTTATGATTAATGGTGCAAAGCGAGAGATTCCAGAGAATATTCCTGGATTAAAGCAATATGTGCTTTATAATGGCGCAGATACTGTAGTACCAACAGGCAGAGTAGCAGGGAAAAAATTGCGGACTGCCAAACCTGGGCAAGATAAAGTATTGGATAGCATTGAAACTGCAGTTAGAAAAACTGGGTTGGTTGCTGGGCAGACAATATCCTTTCATCATCATTTTCGCGATGGTGACTATATTATAAAAATGGTCTTAGAGGCAATAAAAGGTTTGGGGATTAAAGATTTAACTTTAGCCGGAAGTTCTTTAAGTGATTGCCACGATTTTTTAGTAGATTACATTCAAGACGGTACAATTAGCGCGATAGAAACTAGTGGTTTGCGTGGTAAATTAGGTAAATTTGTTACTGCTAATCCAGGCGTTTTAAAAAAACCAGTAATAATTCGTTCTCACGGTGGGCGAGCGCGTGCTATCTGTAGTGGCGAAGTAAAAATTGATGTGGCTTTTTTGGGAGTGCCAACTTGCGATAAATTCGGGAATGCTACTGGTACTCAAGGTAAATCAATTTGCGGCGCTTTAGGCTATGCGATGGTAGATGCTCAATATGCAGAGCAAGTAGTGTTATTGACAGATAATTTATTAGAGGGATTTGTGTATCCTTATAGCATCGAACAAACTTTAGTTGATTATATTGTGCCGGTGCCAGAAATTGGGGATTCTAATAAAATTTCTTCCGGTGCTTTAAGAATAACTCGCGATCCAGTGCAGTTGCTTTTAGCAGAATATGCGGCTGAGGTTATTGAACAATCAGGCTATTTTGTTAATGGCTATTCTTTGCAAATGGGTAGTGGGGGAGCATCTTTGGCAGCAGCGCGTTTTATTCGTGAAAAAATGCTTAAACAGGAAATAAAAGGTAGTTTTGGTATTGGTGGTTCAACTGGAGTATTTACGGATATGTTGGCCGAAGGATTGTTTGAAACTTTTTATGATACCCAAACTTTCGATATTCCAGCAATTTTATCCTTGCGTGATAACCCCCGTCATCAAGAAATTTCAGCTTCGTTTTATGCTAATCCTTGGAATGCCAGTCCGATAGTTAACAATTTAGATATTGTCATTTTAAGTGCTACGGAAGTAGACTTGGATTTTAATGTTAATGTAATGACTAATTCTAATGGCGTATTAATGGGTGCATCAGGTGGGCATTCAGATACAGCAGCAGGAGCGAAGCTATCGATAATCGTAGTTCCATTAATTAGAGGACGATTGCCGATGATTAAAGATCAAGTCCAAAATGTAATTACGCCAGGTGCAGATATTGATATTGTAATAACAGACTATGGCATTGCGATTAATCCATTAAGAACAGATTTGTTAGAACGCTTCAAAAATTCTAAGTTGCCACTGAAAACTATGCAGGAGTTACAAGCGCTTGCCTATAGTTTAGTCGGCAAACCAGAAGAGATAGAATTAACTGACCAGATTGTAGCGGTAATTGAATACCGCGATGGTAGTTTATTAGATGTAGTAAGAAAACCCAAATAATTAAAAAGTTGAAAGGAGTTACAAATTTATGTTAGCATTTATCGGTATTTTAATGGTTGTGGTGATTATTTATTGCTTAATGCAATCTAAAGCAACACCGTCGGTAGTATTTATTTTGGTGCCAATTATTGCTGCTTTTTTAGCTGGTTTTTCTTTTGATCAAATTTCGGGGTTCATTAAAAGTGGGGTTACGACTACTTGGAGTATTGCGGTCTTATTTATCTTCTCAATTGTTTACTTTGGGGTTATGTCCGATGCCGGAATGTTTGACCCATTAGTTAACTACTTAACAGAAAAAGCTGGTGCTAACGTAATTATGGTTACTGTGGCTACAGCATTGATTGCAACAATTTCTCACTTAGATGGCGCATTAGCAACTACTTTGTTAATTACAGTGCCGGCAATGTTACCAATTTACAAAAAACTTAATATTCGTCCGGTAGTGTTGTTGGTTATTATCGGTGCGGCAATGAGTATTATGAACTTACTTCCTTGGGGTGGTCCAGTGGCGAGAACGGTGGCAATTACTAAAATGGATGTAAACCTTCTGTGGCAGTCATTGATTCCGCTACAAATCGTAGGTTTGATTATAGTAGTTGGTTTTGCGGCGGCAATGGGTATTATGGAAAAACGTCGTGGTGCTGGGCTTAAAGCTGGTGCTACCTTAGAAGATGGGTCTGAAGGTGTGGTAGCAGAAGAACTTGATCCAAAAGTTTTAGCGTTGAAACGTCCTAAACTAGTATGGTTTAATATTCTGTTGACAGTCGGTGTAATTGCTTTGCTTTGTTTAACAAAAGTGCCTTTATACGGAGCTTTTATGATTGGTTTAGCCTTGGCCTTATTAGTTAACTATCCTAAAGCTTCAGATCAAGCAGCGCGAATTAAAGCTCATGCGGCAGAAGCTTTATCAGTACCAGCAATACTTTTAGCTTCAGGGATATTCTTAGGCGTACTTAGTGGTACTAAAATGCTTACCGCGATGGCAACAGCGATTATTAATGTAATTCCAGCTTTTGTAGGACCTTACCTGCACATTGTGTTAGGAATTTTCTCGGTGCCAATCGGGATGCTCTTAGGCACAGACTCTTTCTTCTTCGGTCTAGTACCATTAGCAATTGGAGTTGGCAGTCAATATGGTATTGAACCTACAAATATGGCTAAAGCAATGTTGATTGGTAAAAATTTCGGTGTATTAGTTACACCACATGCTGCGACCACTTATCTAGCAATTGGTTTGGCTGGAATTGACATTAAAGAATTATTAAGGTTCTGTACCCCTTTGTTATGGTTAGTAGGAATAATTTCCTTAGCCTGTGCAGTAGTAATGGGTATAGTTGTAATTTAATAAGCAGGTAAAAATTTGTTAGTTTTATAAAAATATTAGGAGGGTTTCTTGTGAAAAAGAAACCCTCCTAATATTTTAGGCCTTTAAAAGTAGACTCTATAAGTTTATCCTGCTATAATTGTAAGCAAATGAAAATTGTGAGGATAAATAAATGCAATTACGTGG
Organism: Succinispira mobilis DSM 6222; assembly: GCF_000384135.1. Taxonomy (NCBI): domain Bacteria; kingdom Bacillati; phylum Bacillota; class Negativicutes; order Acidaminococcales; family Acidaminococcaceae; genus Succinispira; species Succinispira mobilis. The sequence goes on along the minus strand of NZ_KB913028.1, from coordinate 1,938,639 downwards.
ACGAGTTGGCTTGATTTTGTGTTTTCTGTATTTTACATTGTTTAGAGAACAGACTGGTGGAAAGACTTATTTAGATGGATTGATAATTATAACTTTAGTTTTAATTATCATTAGAAATATAATCGCTAATAAAGATAATAATAAGTGAAATCTCTCAGTTTAGAGCAATTTTGCAATGCTTGAGTTTTAACCAGAAAAGTGATAATATATTTATGTAATATAAATACGCAACTGAGAGATATTTGTTAGATAGTTACTAACTATAGACTATATTTGTTGAAATGGGGAGTGTATTATGTCAGGAAAGTATGCGGAAGATTCCACTAGTGTGTTGCTTAGGCTACCTAAAGACTTAAAGACTCGTCTTTATGAGGCTACAGAAAGATTAAATGAAGACAATCCAGGTGCTAATTATTCAGCGAACTCAATTGTTCGGGCAGCAATAACAGATTATCTAGATGTTATTGATGGGCGCAAATTAAAAAAAAATAAAAAAGACAAATAATAAAAGTAAATATACAAAACCAAGTCTAGCGATAATGGCGTTAAGGTGCTATTGATAGAGTTGGTTTTATTTTTTTGCCCTATTGACAAAACATTAAATAACAGCTATTATAAGTTACAATAAAAATAAATCCTTTGAGCAAAAGTAAGTAGTTTGTAAGACGGTGTTACAGAGAGTCGGTTATTGGTGTGAGACTGACACATGCGTTACAAATGAATGGGTTTGTGAGGAGCAAGATGAAATAGTTTTACTAGAGTAGTTGCAAGCCGTATGATCTGCGTTAAAGAACAGGGTATTGATGCTTTACTTGTGCTGCGTACCTGTGCATAAAGAAAGTTGCGTACCTGTATTAGAGGAAGACATGTCAAAAGATGTCTTTGAATTTGGGTGGCAACACGAAGGCTATTTAGTCTATCGTCCCATTAGGGAGGGTAGGCTTTTTTATTTTGTCTAAATTTAAATTATGGAGGCGTAGAAAGATGTTTTATCCAAAAATTCAAGCTGTAGAACAATTGCTCCAAGAATACGATTTGGTACCTGTATTTTTTGAAGTTTTAGGGGATATGTATACACCTATTCAAATTTTTCATAAATTGCAAGCGGAGCAGGAACATTGTTTTATTTTAGAAAGTGTAGATCAAAAAAATCAATGGGGACGTTATTCTTTTATCGGTATTAATCCTAAACTAGAGATTAAAATAGCTCAGGGAGAGGCGGAAATTAAGAGTAACGGCCAACAAGAGCTAGTTGCAGTAAATAATATTAAGACATTTTTAAAACAACAATTACAAAAATATCGGGCCCCGGTTTTTCCAGAAAAACCCAAGTTAACTGGGGGGTTTGTAGGTTATTTTGCTTATGATAGTGTACGTTATATTGAAGAGAGACTACTTAATATTCCGGAAGATGAGTTGCAACTGCCAGATTGTCAATTGTTTTTGTATGATGAATTAGTGGCTTTTGATCATTTTACCAATAAGATGGTTTTTATAATGAATATTTACAAAGACCAAGGTGATATCGGTGGTCAATATGAGACAATTAAAGCAAAAGTTGCAGAATTACTGGCAAAATTAGAAAAAATTGTAGTTGCAGTGCCTAAACCTTACAAACAAGAACCTTTAGTAGTAAAAGCTAATTATGATAACCAAGAATATTACCAACTGGTAGATAAAGCTAAAGAATATATAGTTGCAGGCGATATTTTTCAAGTAGTGTTATCCAAACGCTTTACAATCGAAAATCCGCCCGATCCATTTGCCGTATATCGTCAGTTACGGATGAGTAATCCCTCACCATATTTGTATTATTTTAAAAATCCTGAATATGCAATTGTCGGGGCTTCACCAGAAATGTTGGTTAATGTTACGCAAGGCGTAATAACGACTAAACCTATTGCTGGCACTGTTCCGAGGGGCAAAGATCAACGAGAAGATCTGCTCTTAGAAAAAAAATTATTGCTAGATCCTAAAGAACGGGCGGAACATACAATGCTAGTAGACTTAGGCCGTAATGATGTGGGGCGAGTGGCTAAATTTGGCACAGTTGAAGTAACTGATTTTATGAAAGTCGAGCGCTACTCTAAAGTGATGCATTTAGTTAGTGATGTTAAAGGAATTTTGCAAGACGGGTTGACCGCAGTAGATGCATTATTTGCAGCTTTGCCAGCGGGGACTCTATCGGGAGCGCCTAAAGTTCGGGCTATGGAAATAATTGATCAACTAGAAAATAGAAAACGTTGTCTCTACGGGGGGACGATTGGCTATTTAGGATTTGATGGCAATATGGATACCTGTATTGCGATTCGAACTTTGCTCTACAAAAACGGCAAGGCCTATGCTCAGGCCGGTGGAGGCATAGTAGCAGAATCGGTGCCTGAGATGGAAAATGAAGAAATTGAAAATAAGGTGCGTGCAATACTTGAAGCAGTCAAACAAGCAGCACGAACTAATTAAGGGGTGGCAAAATGATATTAATACTTGATAATTACGATTCATTTACCTACAATCTTTATCAATATATCGGTAAATTGTACTCAGAGGTGCAAGTAATTCGTAACGATAAAATAAGTTTAAGGGAATTGCAAAAGCTACCAATCAAAGCTTTGATAATTTCACCAGGCCCAGGGTATCCAGATAGTAGTGGTGTTTGTTTAGAAGCTATTGAATATTTTAATGGTAGAATTCCTGTTTTGGGAGTTTGCTTAGGTCATCAAGCTATTGGGCAAGTTTTTGGGGGGCGGGTTATCCCGGCAAAGCAGTTATTACATGGTAAAGCTAGCACAATTGAAATAATTAAACCGACAGAATTATTTAAAGATTTGCCTACAAAAATTCAAGGTGCCAGATATCACTCTCTAATCGTGGATAAAGAAAGCATTCCAAGTTGCCTAGAAATATTAGCGGTAGATGAAGTAGGACAAATAATGGCCTTAAAGCATCGAGATACACAAACTTACGGTTTACAATTCCACCCAGAGTCGATCCTAAGTGCACAAGGGGAACAATTGTTAGCTAATTTTTTAAATTTAATACCCCAATTTAAGCTAGAAAGCAAACAGGCATCGCTTGTAGAAAAAGAACCAATGCTCCTAAAACCGTATATCTTTAAGGTTATTGAAGGGGAAAATCTCCAGCGGGAAGAAGCTTATAGTGCAATGCAGAGTATTATGAGTGGGCAAGCGACTGATGCTCAAATTGGAGCTTTTTTAACGGCACTACGGATGAAAGGTGAGACGGTAGAAGAACTGACGGGTTTTGTGCAAGTATTGCGTGAAAAAGCTAATAAAGTTTCCCATCCACAACCAGTACTTGATATTGTAGGGACTGGTGGTGATCTTTCAAACAGTTTTAACATTTCTACTACGGCAGCCTTTGTTGTTGCTGGGGCAGGGATGACAGTAGCAAAACATGGAAATCGTAGTGTTTCTAGCAAGTGCGGTGCTGCGGATGTGTTAGAAGCTTTAGACATTAAAATAGATTTGAGCCCTCAACAAGCAGAAAAGTGTTTGCAAGAGTGTGGAATAAGTTTTTTGTTTGCACCGAGTTTTCATGCGAGTATGAAGTTTGCTGCTTTACCGCGCAAAGAAATTGGGGTTAGAAGTGTATTTAACATTCTAGGTCCTTTGGCCAATCCAGCTCAAGCAGAATATATTTTGTTGGGAGTTTATCGCCCCGAACTATTAGAACCAATGGCACAAGTTTTGAAAAATGTAGGTGTTCAGGGGGCGATGTTGGTCTGTGGCGCCGAAGGTTTGGACGAAATATCATTAACCGGCAGTACAGAGGTTTGTGAATTAAGGGCCGGAAAACTAATTAAGTACAGCCTTACTCCAGAAGAGTTTGGCTTACAGGTTGCTCCGGCTACAGAAATTGTAGGTGGACTAGCTTCAGAGAATGCCAAAATTACTCAGGCTATTTTACAAGGTGAACTAGGTGCTAAAAGAGATATCACGCTTTTAAATGCAGCTTGCGCACTTTATATTGCTGGCAAGGTGGCTGATATTCAAACTGGAATTTCTGTAGCGCAAGAAAGCATTGATAGTGGTCGAGCCTTAGAAAAACTTCAAGCTCTAAAAGAATTTAGTCGACAAATACGGGGGTGAGAGAATGATTTTAGATAAGATCGTACAGCAACGCAAATTGCAATTACAGCAGGAAAAGAAACGAATATCTCTAGCTGAGTTGCAAATAATGGCTCAACAGAGCTTACGCAAGCCTTTAGATTTAGAAAAATTTCTTGTAGCTCGTGATTTTAGTATTATTGCGGAGCTGAAAAAGGCCTCACCTTCTAAAGGTGTTCTCGTACAAGATTTTCAACCGCAAAATTTAGCGCAACAATATCAAAGACTGGGAGCACAGGGGATTTCCTGTTTGACAGAAGAATACTATTTTCAAGGTAGCCCAGAATATCTTAAACAAGTTCGGCCGCTAGTTCAAATACCGATTTTGCGCAAAGATTTTATTATTGAACCTTATCAGATTTATGAGAGTGTGATTCTGGGGGCGGATGCCATTTTATTGATTGCGGCAATTTTAGATACTGCAACTTTAAATTATTTTATAAAATTGGCGACAGAATTGGGTTTGAGTTGTTTGGTGGAAGTACATGAATTATCAGAACTGAAAAAGGCATTGAAGGCAGGCGCACAACTTATTGGCGTAAACAATCGCGATTTAAAAACATTTAAAGTAGATTTAAATACCAGTCTAGAATTAGCGAAAAAAATACCTAGCCATATTACAATGGTTAGTGAAAGTGGGATAAATAAGCGGGAGCAAATACTTAGTTTACAGCAGGCGGGATTTAGAACAGCTCTAATTGGGGAAACTTTAATGTGCAGTCCTAATTTAGCCAAGACATTTTCGGAATTAATGGGTACAGAATATGAAAATTAAGATTTGTGGCTTGCGCAGTTTGACAGATATTCAAATTGTTAATAAATATTTACCTGATTATGCAGGTTTTGTTTTTGCTCCGAGTAAACGACAGGTTAATCAAATTCAAGCGCGGGAATTGATTAGTGTCTTAAGTTCTGAAATTATTCCCGTAGGTGTTTTTGTAAATTTAGCGTTGCCCGAACTTCAAGAAATTGTTACAGTTAGTCAAATTAAAGTCATTCAATTACACGGGGATGAAACGCCAGCTTATCTTCGAAAATTAAAAAAAAGTTTACCGCAACTCGAGGTTTGGCGGGCAATTAGAGCTACGTCAGCCCAACAAATATTAGACGCCCTGTCGAGTAGTGCGGATAAAATTTTGGTGGATAGTTTTGTTCCCGGTGAGTATGGCGGCGCAGGTAAATTGGCAAACTGGGAAGCTTTAGCAGATATTAAGGCTAGTAAACCGCTGATTTTAGCAGGGGGATTAAGTACGGAAAATATTAGTGCGGCCTGCAAATTAAATAATATTTGGGGTGTTGATGTATCTAGTGGTGTAGAAACAAATCTAGTTAAAGATTCGAATAAAATAGAGAAATTTATCGAATTAGCTAGAGGTAGATAAAGTAAACAAAAACAAAAAACTCTGCAAACAAGAGCGGTTATGGTAGATAAAGTGTGTTATATGAGGAGGAAGAAGATGAAAGAACAATTAGGTAGATTTGGAGAATTTGGTGGGCAATATGTACCAGAAACAGTTATGTATGCGGTGCAAGAGCTAGTTGCAGCTTATGAAAAGTATCGTGAGGATGCAAATTTCCAAGCCGAATTACTAAATTTGTATAAAAATTATGCGGGACGACCTTCATTACTATATTATGCAGAACAAATGACCAAAGATTTGGCAGGTGCCAAAATTTATTTGAAACGTGAGGATTTAAATCATACTGGTTCGCATAAAATCAATAATGTGTTGGGGCAAATTTTATTGGCACAAAAGATGGGAAAAAAACGAATAATTGCAGAGACTGGTGCAGGGCAACATGGGGTGGCTACAGCTACTGCAGCCGCTTTGTTGGGCTTAGAATGCATTGTTTATATGGGGGCTGAAGACGTGGAACGTCAAGCACTGAATGTATATCGAATGCAACTCTTGGGCGCAAAAGTAGTTAGTGTGCATAGTGGAACCAAAACTTTAAAAGATGCTGTTAATGAAGCTATGCGCGATTGGGTAACTAATATTGATACAACTTACTATTTAATTGGTTCAGTTCTTGGACCACATCCCTACCCGATGATGGTGCGTGATTTTCAAAAAATTATCGGTGCAGAAGCCAAACAACAGCATTTGGCCTTAGAAGGAAAGTTGCCCAGTGCAGTGATTGCTTGTGTTGGTGGTGGGAGTAATGCAATGGGGTTGTTTTATGAATTTATTAAGGAAAAAGATGTGCGCCTGATAGGTGTTGAAGCTGCCGGTAGGGGTATTGATACTTTAGAGCATGCAGCCACAATCAACAAAGGACGAGCCGGGATATTTCATGGGATGAAATCTTTGTTTTTACAAAATAGTGAGGGGCAAATTGATGAAGTGTATTCAATTTCGGCCGGTTTAGATTATCCAGGAATTGGACCAGAACACGCTTATCTACACAGCAATGGCCGAGCAGAATATTTAGCGGCTACCGATGAGCAAGCCGTACAAGCTTTTGAGTATTTAGCACAAATTGAAGGGATAATTCCAGCAATTGAATCGGCACATGCCGTACATATCGCTCGACAACTAGCACCGACCATGAAATCTACGGAAAGTATAATTATTTGTTTGTCAGGGCGGGGCGATAAGGATGTGCAACAAATAGCTAAATATAGGGGGATAAGTTTACATGAATAAAATAGATGAAAAATTTTTGGATCTGCAAAAAAAGTCGGAAAAAGCGTTGATTACTTTTATAACCGCAGGTTATCCTGACTTAGAAACTACTAAAAATTTGATATTGGAAATGCAAGCTAAGGGAGCGGATTTGATTGAATTAGGGGTTCCTTTTTCTGACCCCATAGCTGAAGGGGAGGTTATTCAAGCAGCAAGTTTTAGTGCCATTCAAAATGGTGTAACTTTAGGCAAAATTTTTGAATTATTAAAGGACATAAAAACCTTGGTAAAGGTACCGTTGCTGTTGATGTTATATGCCAATAGTATTTTTGCTTTTGGACAAGAAAAGTTTTTCAAATTATGTCAAGAAACTGGTGTTGCGGGTGTAATAGTGCCAGATTTACCTTATGAGGAAAAAAAAGAATTTCAAACTGATTTAGATAAATATGGACTTTATGCGATAAGCTTAGTTGCCCCTACTTCAGGAGCGAGAATTGCGAACATAGTTCCTGACAGTAAAGGATTTTTGTATTGCGTTTCTTCTAAAGGGGTTACAGGAATAAGGGAAAACATTGAAACTGATTTTGGCGAATTTTTTAAAGAAATAAATAAATATGCTGAAATTCCTCGCATTATCGGTTTTGGAATTGCCCGTCCCGAGCAGGTAAGAAGTTTAAAAGAACATTGCGATGGTGTTATTGTTGGTAGTGCTATTGTTAAATTAATTCAAGAACGACAACAGGAGGCTGTTAAAGAAGTTGGTGAGTTGGTAGCAAGTTTAAAACAAGCACTACTTGACTAAAAATAAAAAAGATACTAGTTAAGTTCCAGTCTATTTTTGATAAAAATAAACTGGACAGTCTAGTATCTTTTTTTTAGTTTTTGAGTTTAGAAATAGGCGGCGAGGAAAAATTAGATAATAAAGAAAGTTTATCTGAAAGAAAAGAATTAGCGCAAGGCCTCTGATAAAGCCGGAATTATTTGTTTTTTACGCGACATTACTTTTGGTAGGTGATAATATTCATTGCCTAAGCATTCACCAAAAATATTATCTAATAAATAACGTTCGTTACCAGCAAAGAAGAGATTAGTACTTTCATCAAGGATATCAGTGGCCATTAATAAGACTAAATCATAGTCTTTTTGCTGTTGCAATTCTTGTAAAGCAGCAATTAGTTCGGATTTTTTTGCCAAAGCTTGTTGTCCATCCATTAGGTTTATTTGGCTAATTGCGACTTTATATTCTGCAAAAACAAACTCTTTAATATCATTTTTTACAATTTCTTGGGCACTGAGGCTATTAATTACAGAACCACTTTGTAATACTTGCATGGCAAATTCTTGTAAATTATTAATCTCTGCCAGCGCTTGGAGTTTATCGGCAGTTTCGATGTCTATTGGTGTACAGGTAGGCGATTTAAAATACATCGTATCTGAGATGATTGCCGCCAAAAGAATTCCTGCTATTTCTTTTGGCATAGGGATATCACGATGCCAAGTCATATTGGCAACAATTGTAGAAGTTGAACCAACTGTATCTAGGCGGATAAATAAGGGGTCCCCTGTAGTTAAGCCACCTAACCGATGATGATCAACAATTTCCAAAATATGGGCTTCTTCGATGCCTTCTACGGCTTGACTGCGTTCATTGTGATCGACCAAAATAACTTCTTGGCGTTCTGGTGAAATAAATTTACTGCGATCAATTAAGCTGATAAATTTATCATTTTCTACGATTGGATAACTCCGAAAGCCTGTGGCGAGCATTTTTTGTTTAATGTCTTCTAATAGATCATGAGGATGAAAACAAACCAAATCAGTTTTCATGATTTTACCAACCGGAATACTTTGGTTAATTAAACGGGCTGTGCTATAAGTATCATGAGGTGTCGACAAAACAACAGCATTGCGCTTTTGCGCTTCTTGAATAATAATATCATCGGGTTTGGCACCACCAGTTAAAATAATGCCAGAAACACCAGCGCGCAAAGAATAAAGCTGTGCTTCAAGACGATCACCAATAATAACTAAATCTTGCTCAGCAATTGTAGACACTAAAGTTTCAGTACTAGCTGCGCCAATCTTAACCTTTCCGGCAACAATAAGCTTTGCAGATTCGATGCCAGCACAAAATTCAGCATCTAAAGTACGAGCCACACTGGCGTAATCAACTTGGGCAGTATTTAAATCTTGAATGGCTAATTCTTCATAATAGCGATTAGCCAAATCACTTACCGTAATCATTCCCAAAAGATTGTTGTTATTGTCTATTACGGGTAACGACTTCAATTTATGTTCAATAAATAACTTACCTATATCACGTAAACTAAACCAAGGATGCGCGGTAATTCCAGTTTTAAGAGGCAGATCTTGCACACGGGGATAGAGATCTACAACTAGTTTTGGAGCGGGGATGTTAAAATATTCTAAGACAAATTTCGTCTCTGGATTTAATTTCCCAGCACGGGCTGGTAAGGCATTTATTCCCAAAGCCTGTTTTAGATGCGCATAGCCAATAGCAGCACAGATAGAGTCAGTATCAGGATTTTTATGACCGATGATTAGGACGGGTTTTTGCATAACAGTTGCCTCCGTAGAGTGTTTATTTTCTTCTGCTAGCAAGTTCGTTAAGCAATTCTTCAGGTGTAATATTGTGATATGCTAGCAGTACTAAACAATGATACCACAAATCGGACATTTCATAAATTACTTCTTTGTTGTCATCATTTTTGGAGGCGATAATAGTTTCCGCAGCTTCTTCCCCAACTTTTTTCAAAATCTTATCTTGACCTTTAACAAATAAATATTTAGTGTAAGAAGTTTCATCATCGCTTTCGCGCCGCGCCAAAATAGTTTTATATAAATCATTAAGAAATTCAGGCAGATTTTCTTTTGGACTAAGGCTAGGTAAATTATTAGCTAAATCGCGACTGAAAAGGGTATTGTGAAAGCAACTATATTCTCCCGTGTGGCAAGCGACTCCAGTTTGTTTTACGAGAATTAACAAAGTATCTAAATCACAATCATAGCTAATACTTTGAATTTCTTGAACATGTGAACTGGTTTCACCTTTTTTCCAAAGTTCTTGGCGACTGCGACTATAAAAACAGGTGAAACCAGTTTGGATACTAATTTCTAAAGATTGTTTGTTCATATAGGCCAACATTAGTACTTTTTTGGTAAAAGCATCTTGAATAATTGCTGGCACTAGACCTTGTGCATCATATTTAAGCGTTTCTAAATTTAACATTATAATCGAACCTCCAAACCTTTACTTTTAAGATATTGTTTAACTTGAGGGATGGAAAATTTTCCGTAATGAAATACAGAAGCAGCCAAAACTGCATCCGCTTTGGCATAGTTTAAAACATTGTAAAAATCTTCTAAATCTCCAGCGCCACCAGAAGCTATTACGGGAACATCAATGCTTTCGGAAATAATACGGGTAAGTTCCAAGTCGTAGCCACTGCCAGTACCATCTTTATCCATACTAGTTAATAAAATTTCGCCGGCGCCAAAGAGAACTGCTTTTTGCACCCAAGTTACAACATCTAGCCCAGTATTTATTCTACCACCATTTATAAAAACTTCCCATTTATTAGCAGCAACTTGTTTGGCATCCACGGCCACAACAATACATTGCGAACCAAAACTTCTAGCACCATCTTTAATTAAATCAGGATTTTTAATAGCGGCACTGTTTAAAGAAATTTTATCAGCACCGGCTTTTAAAGCGGCACGAATATCTTCCAAACTTGTTAAACCTCCGCCCACAGTTAAAGGCATAAATACTTGTCCGGCAGTGTTTTTAATAACATCTAACATAGTTTGGCGTTGCTCATGTGAAGCGGTGATATCTAGAAAAACCAGTTCATCGGCTAATTGCTCATCATATTTTTGGGCTAACTCAATTGGACAACCAGCATCACGTAAATCTACGAAATTTGTGCCTTTAACAACTCGCCCCGCTTTAACATCTAAGCAAGGAATAATTCTCTTAGTATGCATATTCTCACTCCTTACAATATGCTATTGCGGTAGTTAAGTCAAGATTGCCAGTGTAAATTGCTTTACCGACTATAACACCTTCAATGCCACAACTTGCTTGTTGCTTTAGTTCTTTGATGTCCCCTAAACCACTAACACCACCGGAAGCAATTACTTTTAACTTGGTTTTCACAGCTAATTCACAGGTGGCGGCGATATTTACGCCACTTAATTTGCCATCGCGACTAATATCTGTAAAAATTGTTTGGCTGACACCGACTTCAAACATCCGTTGCCCAAGTTCAATGCTGCTGAGTGAACTTGTTTTTCCCCAGCCTTCTACAGCTACAAAACCTTCTTTGGCATCAATGCCCACCACAATTTTATTACCGAATTCTTTGACAGCCTCTTTAACTAAGGCGGGGTCTTTTACAGCAATAGAGCCCAAAATAACACGACTTAAGCCTAATTGTAAAAGCTTGTCAATTGTTTTAAGATCGCGAATTCCCCCACCAAGTTGGGCGGGAATGGTGATAGTGTCTAAAATGGTTTTTATAGTAGATAAATTGCGACTTTCGCCAGCTAAAGCGCCATCTAAGTCGACTAAATGCAAGTATTCCGCACCACATTGTTGCCATTTAACAGCAATGGCAGCAGGATTATCAGAAAAAGTAGTTTGTTGCTTGAAATCACCTTGGGTAAGACGCACACATTTGCCTGCCAAGATATCTATTGCAGGAAAAATTATCATATTAATCACAGCCTTTTTTAAAGATTGACAAAGTTTTTGAGTATTTTAAGTCCAGCTACGCTAGATTTTTCTGGATGAAACTGGACTGCCTGAATATGGTTTTTACCAATACTAGCCGTTATTTTGCCACCATACTCGACAAAACTAGTGATTAATTTTGTATCTCTTGGAACGACATAATAACTATGGACAAAATAAACATAGTCATTTTCGCTATTAGCTAAAATTGGACTTGGCTTGGCAAGTTTTAAATTGTTCCAACCAATATGTGGTACTTTTAATTTAGGTGCTATAATCTTGACAACTTTCCCCTTGAAAACACCTAACCCTTTTACTTGAGGTGACTCTTCGCTGCTTTCGAAAAGCAGTTGCATGCCCAGACAAATACCTAAAAAAGGTTTCTCGCTGGCAAGGGAATTTTTTATTGTTTCGATTAAGTCGTACTTTTGTAAGTTGAGCATACAATCGCCAAAGCTACCTACGCCAGGAAGCACGAGCTTGTCAGCTTGAACAATATCATTTTTATTACTCGAGATGGTAACATTGCCGCCGACTTTTTCGAGCGCTTTAGCAACACTATGTAAATTTCCCATGCCATAATCGATAATGGTAATGTTATTGTTCATCTTATAAAACTCCTTTAGTGCTTAAGATCTCAGTACTGTTAGGGGAGCAAAATACTGCTTGCTTTAGAGCACGAGCGGTTGCTTTGAAAATTGCTTCTAAGATATGATGAATATTAGAGCCGTGAATTAGGCGTATATGCAGAGTTAACTGTGCATTATAAGCTAAAGCACGAAAAAATTCTTCCACCATTTCTACTTCAAAATTACCAATAGTAGTTTTGGGTAAAGGCGCATTAAAAACGAGAAAACTGCGACCACTTAGGTCAATTGCGCTATGAGCCAGACTTTCGTCCATGGGAACAAACGCATCACCATAGCGGTTGAGTCCACGCTTGTCTTGAAGCAGTTCGCCCAGGGCTTGACCCAATAAGATGCCACAATCTTCTACGGTGTGATGCGAATCAACTTGCAAATCCCCGACGCAAGTTAAATTTAAAGTGCAACCACTGTGGCGGGCAAAAAGTGTAAGCATATGATCGAAAAAGCCAATACCAGTAGTGATTACACTAGTTTTGCATTCATCCAAATTTAGCTCTAAAGTTATTTGGGTTTCTAAGGTGTTGCGAGTTAAGTTTATTTTACGCATTTTAAAATTACCTGCCTTCTTGCACAGTGTATTGTTTTATTAATTGTAGTACTTGCGTATTTTCATTAGGGGTGCCAATAGTTAAACGGATACCATGTTTTAAAGTGGCATTGTTGGTGAAATTACGAATAGCAATTTTAGCTTGGGCTAAAGTAGTTGCTAAACTTTGCATTTGTTGCGCTGAAGCGCCATAGAAAAAAATGAAATTTGTCGCTGATTTTATGGTTGTGAATCCGAATTGCTGCAACGCCTCATTTACGCGATTGCGCTCCGTTATAATAGTTTGAATTTGGGCTTGATACAAAATAAGATTTTCGAAAACACAGTTGCCAATTGCCAGGTTTAGGCCACTTACTGGATAGGGCAAAATTATTTTATTAAGTAACTCAATAAAGTTGCTATTGCCCAAAATATAGCCTAAACGTAAATTAGCTAAGGCGTAGGCTTTAGAAAATGTTCTTAGGATAATTAATTGAGGGTAATGTTCTAAATAGGCGGTCATAGATTTATTACAGCTAAACTCGATATAGGCTTCATCAATTAAAATCGGACAACTAGTATTTTGCAATAGTAGTTCTAATTGTTCAGGCTTGCTTAAATTGCCAGTAGGATTATTAGGATTGCAAATTATTACTAAATTCGGTTGTTCTAGCTCAATTTTCTTAATCAAAGCAGGTATATCGAGATCGAAGTTCTCAGTTAATGGATAGGCAACAGGCGTACATTGAGCTAAGCGAATATAAGTTTCATACATGGAAAAAGAAGGGGCGGGGTAGAGAATTTTATTTTCACTACCTGCGAAAAGTTGGCAGACATTAGCGATTAAAGAACTAGAGCCATTGCCGACTTGCACTTCGTTTGCGGTTAAATTATAGCGCTTGGCAATTGTAGTCCGTAAATTAAAAGCATTGATAGGGGGGTAACGATTGAAAGTATAATTTTTGATTAAATCAGCAATTATATTTTGTAAGCTTAAGGGAATATTAAAGGCGCTTTCATTAGCATCTAAGATAATATCAGCCTGAAATTCATTAGCACTATAAGAAGGTAGTAAATCGATATCTTTTCTAATTTTCATATTTTTCTCCGCATATATAATAAATTTTCCCAGACAACTAACAGCTTAATCCTTTTATCACAAATAAAATGTTATTAAGTTTAAAGCTGACCTAAGTTTTTAGGTTGAATTTAAGAATTAAATCTGACTTTTATTGCATTAGCATGAGCAGTTAAACCTTCAGCTTCAGCCATGGCGATAATATCTTGGTGCACTGCTTGCAGAGCTTTTTGACTGTACGCAATAATACTGGTTTTTTTCATAAAAGTTTCTGTATTGAGCACGGAATAAAATTTAGCAGTACCGCCAGTTGGTAAAACATGATTTGGCCCAGCAAAGTAATCGCCTAAAGGTTCAGGTGAATACTCGCCTAAAAAAATTGCACCAGCATGTTTTAAGTAAGGCAACAATTCAAAGGGGGCCTGGGTTAAAACCTCTAAATGTTCTGGGGCGGAAATATTGGCTAAGTCTGCTGCTTGCAATAAATCTTCAACCACAATAATAAGACCATTGGCCTCTAACGCTGTGCGGGCGATATTCGCTCTTGATAATAGCGGCAGTTGCTTTTCTAGTTCAGCACAGGTGGCTAAAGCTGTTTTTAAGCTGGTAGTAATTAAAATACTAGAGGCTAAACTGTCATGTTCAGCTTGACCAAGCATATCGCTGGCAATATATTTAGGATTAGCTTGCTCATCGGCAATAATTAGAATTTCACTTGGACCAGCTAGCATATCAATATCACAATAACCATACACTTCTTTTTTTGCTAAAGTCACAAAAATATTACCTGGTCCAGTTATTTTATCTACCTTTGGTACAGTTTCTGTGCCAAAAGCCAAAGCAGCTACTGCTTGGGCCCCACCAACTTTGAAAATTTTGCTAACACCGATTTCGGCGGCGGTAACCAGAACATAATCATCAACACTACCATCTTTGGCAGGTGGAACAACCATGATAATTTCTTTTACACCGGCTACTTTGGCAGGAACCGCATTCATAATAACTGAAGAAGGATAGGTGGCTGTTCCCCCAGGCACATAAATCCCAACACTATCTAAGGCTGTGGTATTTTGCCCCAAAATACTACCATGTTCGCGGTAAGTTAACCAAGATTTAGGCAGTTGTTCTTGATGAAATTTTTCTACATTAGCTATTGCGGTTTTTATTGCAGCTAGCACATTAGGTTTAACCCTTTGGTAGGCTGTAGCTATTTCAGCATCCGTAACTTGCATACCACTTTTAGAAAAATCAACTTGATCAATTAGCTTAGTATAATGATAAACAGCTTGGTCGCCTTCCGCGCGTACGGCTTGGAGAATTTTTTCAACTACCTGTTTGGCGGTGAGTTCTTCGCCGAACATCGCCAAAATTCCTTTTTTGATGCCAGCGGATAATTCCACTTGATCAAAGGCCGGTTTAGTTAAAAGTTTTTCTAGTTGTTGGCTGGTTAAATCAGCACTTTTAATAATTTTTATCATTGTTATCCCTCGCAATTAGTTATTTTTTAAATAAGGCCTTGTAAATCGCAGACTAATTTATGTAACCGATTAAACTTCATCCGAAAACTAACTCGATTAGCAATAAGTCTTGCTGTACAAGTATGTAATTTGTGGATTTCTTGCAACTTATTAGCCTTTAAGGTTGTACCAGTTTCGACTATATCGACAATTAAATCAGCTAAACCTACCATAGGTGCTAATTCGATTGAACCATTTAGTTTTATTATTTCTACTTGCATGCTTTGCTGAGAAAAAAATTTTTGTGTTACTTGCGGATATTTAGTGGCGATTCTTAAATTGGCGTAGTCGGTTAATTGGGGGCGCACTTGAGCTTCGGGTACAGCTAGCATTAGCCGACATAGCCCAAATTTCAAATCTAATAATTCGTAAACATCTTTATTTTCTTCTAATAAAACATCTTTGCCTATAATCCCGATATCAGCAGCACCACATTCTACATAGGTGGGTAAATCCATAGTTTTGGTAATAATAAAGCGGACTTTATCAACGGGGTTACTTATTATTAATAACCTAGAGTCTTCACAAACGTTTTCTGCAGTATAGCCAACTTTAGCTAATAAATCTACCGATTTAGCAAACATTTTACCCTTGGGTAAAGCGATAGTAATATAATCTTGCATAATAATCTCCTATAAGCGAATGATATCGTCATAAATTTTTTCTTGTTCTAGAGCATTAATTTCTAAGGGGGTAAGTTCGTGGGAGGCTAAGGTGGTTATATAGCCTTTGTTTTGGAAAAAACTAGCCTGTTGAATAGCCTTAGAGAGACTGTTTTGCGACCAAGCGATAAGGACTTTGCGCGCAGCCGGTTTTTGTAACAAACCTTGGCGGGCTAATAATAAGGTTAGGCGCTCGATTCCTAAGGCGAAACCAGTTGCCGAACAATTTAGCCCAAACGAATCCATTAGACGATCATAACGACCACCGCCACAGAGTGAATACCCCAGATTAGCCGTGTAGCCTTCGAAAACCATGCCGCTATAATACTCCATATCTCTGGCTAAACCTAAATCAAAGACAATGTAATTTTCTAACTTATAGGCAGTGAGTAATTGGTAAATATCGAGTAGATTGTCAAGGGCTGCTAAACTAGTAGCATTTTTAATTTTAGCTCGCAAATTTTGTAAAAATTGAATATCACCTTTTAAAAATAAAATATTTTTTAAAGTAAGTAAAATTTCCTCACAACCGCTACTTTCTTCAAGAATTTCACTAAGACCTACGGCATTTTTACTGTTAATTAGTGCTTGGATTTCTGTCCGCTGCAAAAGATCAATATTTAGTTCATCCAATAGGCCGTTAATAAAGTCTACATGCCCCAAATTAATTGCAAATTGTGTAAGTCCAGTACTTTTAATACTTTCGATGGCTAGGGCAATTATTTCAGCATCAGCTAAAGGCGAAGAAATTCCAAAGCACTCTACGCCTGCCTGATAAAATTCGCACTGACGACCACTTTGAGTTTGTTCATGGCGAAAAACATTAGCGATGTAAAAAAGTTTGTGTACAGATGCTTGGGAACTGTATAGACGAGTACTAACTAAACGGGCTAAGGGAGAAGTCATATCGGGCCTGAGCACCAAAGTTTTATTATTGCGATCGAAAAACTTGATGCTTTGTTCATCCATGCCTTTATCAATGCCAATATTGAAAGTATCAAGAAATTCATAGGTGGGAGTAACTACTTCTTGATAACCCCATTTAATAAAAATATCGGCAATATTACTTTCCATAATACGTTTATTATAGGCTTCTAACGCGATTATATCACGAGTTCCGTAAGCAGTAGGTAAAAGTAATTTCTTCATAAATAGTCTCGCTTTCATTGTTTAATTAGTTAAAGCATTAAAGTGTTAAAGATATTATAGCCGAAAATTTTAGATTGTGCAAATAAAAATAAAAAAAATAATAAACGAATACTTTCTGTAAATATAATATCAGAAAAATAGTATAAAAGGTAGAAATTTCTAGGAAAAACAACAAGGCCTAGAAACAAGCAATGAGCTTATTTCTAGGCCTTGGAAATCTTTTTTAATAGTAATTAATCACAATATTTTTCTAAATAAGTTAGCAGTAGTGTTTCTAAGTTGTTGTTAATTTCGTCAACAGCTTGTGTAGACATGGTTGCTGTTAATTTAGTGTTATTTACGATACTAGAGAGGTTTTGAATACTAGTTAATAATTCCAATTTTTGCATTCTGATAATTCGCTCCTTAATATTGAACTATAATGTTTAATTTGTTACAAGTCGGTATCATATCAGATTTGTAAGGCTTTGTAAAGAGGAAAAAATAAAGAGAAAAAAGTTTTTTTTAGGCAAAGTTATGCTATTATTTAAATTAAAGAAAAAAATAAAGAAAAGAGGATGTTTTTATGGTCACAATAAATCAAATGGCGGAAGATTTTGCGAGATTTTTAAGTGAACAGAAAATTGCTGCCGACCCTTTAATGTATAATGAAGACAATGAAGCTTATTTATGGCTACCTACTAGTTTGGACGATGCAGCTTATAAATTGCTGATTGTATTTGCACCGACTAATTTTTATGTGGATATTCGCTGCTTTAATATTTTAGAAGATATTAAGGCCGAAGAGCGGAGCGAAATTTTGTTGGTTCTTAACGAATTAAATCAAAATAAACGTTGGGGAAAGTTTTACTTGGAAGAAAATGGTTCTGTTTCTTTGTTAGCATCTTTGCTAAGTTCTAAATGCGAAATTGACAGTGCTGATGTTTATGAATTGGCTGTGATGGTAAAAGCAACTGTTGATTCCTTAAAAAGTAAATTTTCTTAGGCAGTTATTTAGCAAGAGGCTAATTAAATAATTGCAATTCAAAGGTGGGGGTATAAAGTGCAAATCTATGTTTGGCGACATAATAAAAAATTTCACAGTTATAGTATGATTGATGAGCCTAGTGTTAATAATAATTTTTATTTAGATGCTATAGCGATTGTCTTAGCAGAAAGCCAAGAAGAAGCTTTAACTTTATTACAGCAAAAAGAGCAAGGTTGGTGTATTGAAGATTTACGCAAAATAAGCCCGCAAATCTATGCTTTGGATGAAGCTACAGTTTTGTTTACAGATTTAAATCGTTAAGAAAACAGGCTAAAAAGCAAGTTTTTTAGGAAAAACTATTTGTCTATTACTGATATTTTAGTGTATAATATAATAGCATTGTAAAAATTAATTTTTAATAAAAATAGGCGAGGTTTCCTCTAAATGACAAATTCAGATTTTGAAGCAGTCCCGCTACTGTAAAGCCAGTATGTCAGCCTATTAACTACCGATTATTAGTCCTGCGAGCGAGAGGAAAAGGTAGGTAATAAGACGATAACTGGCAGTCTTATTTCCTCCTTTTTGTTTTATAAAGGGAGGTTTTTTTATTGGCGATAGAATATATAGAAGATATGCGTAGTGGCTATACCACTGGAAGTTGTGTAGCTGCGGCTCTAAAAGCGAGTATTATCTACTTGCAGACGGGTCATAGACCACAGAAAGTTGCAGTTTTAAACCCTCAAGATCGGCCAATTGAAGTTCCCGTAGCTGGAGGCAGTATTTTACAACAACATGAAAGTGCGGAATGTTGGGTAATTAAAGATGCTGGGGATGACCCAGATATTACTCATGGTACAAGCGTATATGTAAGAGTTCAATTAAGAAATGATGGTGAACGAGTTATTAAGGCTGGTGAAGGTATCGGTATAGTAACTAAGCCAGGGCTAAATATTCCTGTAGGACAGCCAGCAATTAACAAAGGGCCAAGAGTAATGATTGAAAAAGTTTTTGAGGAATGCCTACAGGCAGAGCAAGGTTTAGAAATGATTATTTCGGTTCCAGCGGGTAGAGAATTAGCCAAGAAAACTTTAAATCCAGCCTTGGGGATTGAAGGCGGTATTTCGATTATTGGGACGACAGGTATTGTTTATCCTATGTCGGAAGAGGCATTTAAAGATTCTTTAAAACCGCAATTTGAGGTTGTTAAAGCTGCTGGTTATAAAATAGCGGTTATGGCTCCCGGTAAAATTGGCATGGAAATAGCCGAAAAATATAAATTGCCAGTTGAGGCGATGGTGCAAACTAGTAATTTTATTGGCTTTATGCTCGAACAAGCTGTAAGAGCAGGTTTTACGGAAGTTATAATTTGGGGACATATTGGGAAGTTAGTGAAATTAGCAGGTGGTATTTTTCATACGCATAGCCACATTGCAGACGCGCGCCAAGAGATTTTTGCCAGTCAATTAGCTTTAATGGGGGCTAGTTCTGAGCTTATTGCCCAGGTACTAGATTGTGTAACTACCGAAGCAATAATAACCTTATTGCAAAATACTCCTTATAGCGGAGTGTATAAACAATTAGCAGAAAAAGCACGTAAAAGAGCTGAACAACATGTATATGGCGAACTGACAGTAGGCATAGTTTTTGTAAGCATGGCGGGAGAATTATTGGCTGTAGATGATAATGCACGAGCGATAGGAGAGAAGATGGCTTGGAATTTAAAATAAAAGTTGTGGGTATTGGCCCAGGTAGTAGAGATTATATTTTACCAATTGCCTTAAGATATATTGAGCAGGCGAAAGTTCTAATTGGTGGCAAGCGGGCTTTAACAGAGTATAGTAAACCAGAGCAAGAAACTTTTCCAATTTTAAATAATATAATGGAAGTTATACAGTTTATTAAATTAAAATTAGCAACAACTGATGTAGTAGTAATGGTTTCTGGCGATACAGGTTTTCATAGTTTATTGACTCGCCTAAGACAGGAATTTCCCGTAGAGCAACTAGAAGTAATTCCAGGGATTTGTTCTTTGCAGTTAGCTTTTGCCCGGGCGGCTGATTATTGGCAAGATGCTAAATTTATTAGCTTACATGGGGAAAGTTTTGCCCCAGAGAAAATAAGCTTAGCTTTATATAAAAAAATTGCGATGCTCACAGATCATAAAAATACTCCCTCAAAAATAGCCAGTTATTTTTTAGAAAACGGTTGGCCCTCAAATTCAGAAGCAGTGATCTGTAGTAATTTATCATATCCAGATGAAATAGTGGCTAAAATGAGTTTGCGGGAAATGCTTCAAGCTTCGGAATATAAGAATTGTGTGGTGATAGTTTGTGCAAGAAAATAGACTAATAGGAATTGAAGATACGGAATTTATTCGGGGCAAGGTACCGATGACCAAGCAAGAAATAAGAATTTTAACTATTGTCAAAGCTAAAATTCTACCGACTGATATTGTGCTAGATGTCGGAGCAGGTACAGGTTCATTAAGCATTGAGGCAGCTAGGCAAGCTTATTTAGGCAAGGTATATGCGATAGAGCGCAATAGTGAAGGGTGTGAGCTAATTCAACAAAATAAAATGAAGTTTGCTTGCGATAATTTAGAAATTATAGCTGGGGTGGCGCCAGAGGCAATTCCTGAGTTGGAAAAATTAAATGTAGTTTTAATTGGTGGCAGTGGTGGCAATTTAGCTGCTGTTTTTACTAAAATTCATCCTTGGCTAGTAGCGGGGGGGCGAATTATTGTAAATGCCATTACCATTGAAACCTTAGCAGCTACTTTAGAATATTTTCATTCTAATAGTGAGTATGAGTATGAGACAGTTGCCGTGCAAGTTAATAAACTGCGTAGCGTAGGTGCTTACCATATGTTACAAGCAGAAAATCAAATATATATTATAACAGCGATAAAAAAAGGCTAGGGGGATATTAAATAATGCAAGTTACATTTGTTGGGGCAGGTCCTGGAGATAAGGAATTAATTACTGTAAAAGGTAGCAAGAAATTAGCGGAAGCGGATATTGTTATTTATGCAGGTTCACTAGTTAATCCAATATTATTAGAATATACTAAGGCTAATGTTAGTGTTCATAATAGTGCGCATATGACTTTAGATGAGGTAATTGAAGTAACTAAAGCTGGGGTAGAAAAAGGCTTAAAAGTAGTAAGATTGCACACTGGGGATCCTAGTATTTATGGCGCTATTAAAGAACAAATGGACAAGTTAGATGAATTGGGCATAACATATGAAGTTGTACCTGGTGTAAGTTCGTTTCTAGCTTCGGCCGCAGCTTTAAATAAAGAATTTACTTTGCCGAGCGTATCGCAAACGATTATTATTACCCGTCAAGAAGGCCGAACTCCAGTGCCAGAGCGTGAAAAACTTAGCAAGCTAGCGACCCATGGAACTAGTATGTGCATATTTTTAAGTGTACATATGATTGAAGATGTAATGCAAGAGTTGTTAGCTGGTGGTGTTTACACTAAAGATACACCAGTAGCCATTGTACAACGCGCTTCTTGGCCAGAACAAAAAATCTTCCGGGGCACGATTGGGACAATAGCAAAAGTTGTTCAACAAGAAGGCGTAGATCGTACAGCGATGATTTTAGTAGGTGGATTTTTAGATAGTGATTATGAACTATCTAGATTATATGCTGATGATTTTACGCATATGTACCGCGAAGCAAAAAAATGAGAATAGCGATAGTTTCCGTGACTAAGCAAGGTAGCGTTTTAGCAGAGAAAATTGCTAGTTTTAAAAATTGGCAAGATGATGAGCTTATTTGTTATGCGAAAACGGGACGCGGCTTAATAAAACATGAAACCTATGATAATCTAGGTCTATTATTGGAAAAAATATGGCCCAAATGTCAATTGTTAATTTTTATTATGGCGACGGGGATTGTGGTTCGAAGTATTAGTAAATTTTTACAGCACAAATCGCTTGATCCAGCGGTATTATGTTTAGATGAAAAAGGCAAGTTTGTGATTAGTTTATTATCGGGACATTTGGGCGGCGCAAATATGTTTGCCAAAATGTTGAGCAATAAACTGGCTGGAAGTCAAGCTGTAATTACCACAGCCACTGACGTCAATAAATTAGTAGCTCCTGATGTAATTGCCCGTGATTTCAACTTTAAAATAGCGAGCTTTGTTAGTTTGCGATATATTAATGCC
The DNA here is from genome assembly GCF_000384135.1 of Succinispira mobilis DSM 6222. Lineage (NCBI taxonomy): Bacteria > Bacillati > Bacillota > Negativicutes > Acidaminococcales > Acidaminococcaceae > Succinispira > Succinispira mobilis. Next base: position 1,916,407 of record NZ_KB913028.1, on the reverse strand, counting down.
GAGCTAGCTGATGGCGAGGATATCACTTATTATTTAGCGGCACATTTAGAGGAATATCGTCCAGCGATAATTAATTACAACTTAGAAGTAAAACTATTTGAACAACTACCAATAGAGCTATTAGATAAAAAAATTGTAATTATCACAGATCAAATATTACCAGAACAATGGTATAACCGTGATAATATTTTGGTAATGATTCCACAACATCATGTTATTGGCATAGGTTGTCGGCGTGATATTAGTGGGGAACGAATTTTAACTGCGATACGAGCAGTCTGCCAAGAGCAAAATATTGATTTAAACAGTGTGAAAAGCTTAGCTTCAGCTTGGGTTAAAAGTGATGAAGTTGGCTTGTTACAAACTGGTAAAATCTTAAATTTACCCATAGATTTTTATGAACAACAAGAATTAATGTATGCGATTGCCAAATATAATTTGCGCGAATCCGCTTATGTAAAAAAAACATTAGGCATAGGCAATGTTTGCGAGGCAGCAGCTTTATGCACAGTTAAAAAAGGGAGAATAAAAGTATGCAAAACAGCAATGAATCAAATAACAATAGCAGTTGTCCAGGAAAACTTTACGTGGTAGGCTTAGGCCCTGGTAGTTATGGAGATATGAGCCATCGAGCAGAAACCGCTTTACAAGAAAGCAATATTATTGTCGGCTACAACACTTATATCAAATTAATTGAAAAACTAATTGTCGGTAAAGAAGTTGTGGGCACAGCAATGATGCAAGAAATTGAAAGATGTCAACGGGCGGTAGAACTAGCGGCACAAGGCAATCAAGTAGCAGTTGTATCTAGTGGTGATTCAGGAATTTATGGCATGGCTGGTTTAGTTATTGAGTTAGTTCATAAATTACCGGCAGAACAACGGCCTCAATTGGAAGTAGTACCAGGAATTAGTGCGGTAAGCGCCGCGGCATCAGTACTAGGAGCACCACTTATGCATGACTTTGCGGTGATTAGTTTAAGTGACTTGCTAACACCTTGGGAAAAAATTCAAAAAAGAATTGTTATGGCGGCAGAAGGCGATTTTGTAACAGCTTTATACAATCCTAAAAGTACTAGAAGAACTTCTCAAATTGAGTTTGTTCGCGAAACTATGTTAAAATGTCGCGCTGCTAAAACGCCTGTAGGTATTGTAACTAATGCAACTCGTGAAGGTGAAATCTGTGTTATTTCTGATTTAGAAAACTTTACTAATGAAGAAATTGCGATGTTTTCTTTAGTAATTATTGGCAATAGCCAAACTTACGTAGAAAACGGTCGGATGATTACACCTAGAGGTTACCACGTATGATTTTAATTCTCGCGGGTACGCAAGATGGACGCGAACTCGCAGCCGAGTTAACAGCATTAGGATACCAAGTTTGTATTTCGGTGACTACGGAATATGGTCGAAGTTTAGCAGCGCCAGCCGCAGAATTAGTAAATGATTTACCTTTAGATGCCACTGCATTACGGGCGTTTATTGCTAAACACCAAATTAGATTATTAATCGATGCTAGCCACCCGTATGCGCGGGGTGCTTCAGAGAATGCTCTACAAGTTACAGCAGCTTTGAATTTGCCTTATATTCGTTATGAACGGCAGAGTTCGCAGTTTCCCGCTTATGAAAAGTTGCATGTGGTAGACACAATACAAGCAGCGTGCCAAGTTGCCAATAATATTTCAGGTACAGTTTTTTTGACCACGGGCTCTAGAGCTTTGGCTGAATTTAAAGCAAATTTAGCTAGCGATAAACGGGTGATCGCTAGAATATTACCAGATGCAAAAGTGTTAGCAGAAGTTTTGGCTTTAGGATTTTCGCCTAAAGATATTATTGCTATGCAAGGGCCATTTTCAGAAGCAATGAATAGCACAATGTTTGCTGATTTCGCTACACAAATTATGATTATGAAAGAAAGCGGTAAAATTGGTGGGAGTGATGAGAAATTTTTAGCAGCACAGCGCTTGAACCTAGATATCATCATCATCAAACGTCCTAAACTAGAGTATCGAGTTTTGGTGCACGATTTTACCGAGTTGTTAAAAAAAATAAAAGAGGTGCTATGATGGAATTTATAAAAGAACCGATGGTTATTGAAAATAGAAGTATGGAAATTATTCGCCCCTATTTAGCCAAATTCGAGCTTACAGAAGAAGAAATTGCCGTGTATTCAAGAATGATTCATGCGTCCGGTGACGTGGATTATGCTAATTGGATTAGTATTCACTCCGAAGCAATTGCAGCTGCCAAAGCGGCTTTAGCTGCTGGCAAAAATATTTATTGTGATGTAGAAATGGTGAGAACGGGGATAAACAAAACGAGATTAGCCCAATCAGGTGGGAAAATACACTGTTTGGTAGCTGACCCAGAAGTAGCTAAATTAGCTAAGGAACAAGGAATAACTCGCTCGATGATGGCGATGCGGACTTTTGGCAAAGAGCTAGATGGTGCAATAATTGCAATCGGGAATGCGCCTACAGCTTTATTTGAAGTATTAAATATGATTAAAGAGCAAGGCATTAAGCCGGCTTGTATTATTGGTGTACCCGTAGGGTTTGTTGGCGCGGCAGAGTCGAAAGATGCCCTAATCGAGGCTAATTGTGTGCCATATATTACAGTACGCGGCAATAAAGGTGGTAGTCCAATTGCTGCCTCTGTAGTAAATGCTATCATGTATTTAAGTGGCAGATAAAATGCTAGTTACAGGTTTAGTAGTAGTTACAGGTGATAGTAAAGGCAAAACTACCAATGCGTTAGGCTATGCACTGACAGCTTTAGGGTTAGGCAAAAAAGTAAGTATGATTCAATTTCAAAAAGGTGGCGGTTATTCCGGCGAATTATTTGTGAAAGAACATTTTGCGGGTCTATTTGAAATTAAACAATTTGGTGGTGGCTGTCCCATTTCTGAACAAATTCGCAGTGGTGAGTTATTATGTACTAAATGTGGCTACTGTTTTCGAGAAAATAAAAACCCGGCGAATGATTTTGCCCGCCAAGCACTTAAATATGTTTGGCAGAATTTACAACAGCGAGAACCAGCCGTATTAATTTTGGATGAAGTATCGCATGCGGTAAATAATAACTTAATAGCGTTGCTAGAAGTTCAAGAAATAATAGATTTTTGTCGACAAACAAATAAGTTGTTAGTTTTAACAGGGCGAAGAATGCCAGAGCCTTTAATTGCTCAAGCAGATATTGCCACAGAATGTAAAATGGTAAAACACCCGCGCCGTGATCAAGGGATAGATGCGCGCCGCGGCATAGAGTATTAGGAGGTCAAGTATGAGACTGGTGATTGCAGGAGTATCAAGTGGAACAGGAAAAACTACTATTGTTACGGGCTTATTAGCGGCCTTGAAAGCCAGAGGTCTGGCAGTTCAGCCGTTTAAGGTAGGACCGGATTATATTGATCCAGGGTTTCATAAACTAGCAGCAGGCTTACCTTCTCACAATTTGGATAGTTGGTTGGTGCCAGAGGATAAAATTCAAGATGTATTTTATTTGCAAGCTGAGAAGGCAGATATTGCCATAGTTGAAGGAGTAATGGGCCTGTATGATGGTGGGAAAAATGGCGTAAGTTCTACAGCACAAATTGCGAAAAGACTGCAAGCACCAGTTATACTTGTACTGAACGCAAAAGCCATGAGTGAAAGTGCGGCGGCAATAGTTTTGGGTTTTAAAAATTATGATCCCGAGATAAATATCGCCGGCGTTATTGTTAATAATTTGGGGAGTAAGTCGCATGCGCAAATTATAGCACAAGCTATTGAAAAAATTGGTGTGCCAGTAGTTGGCTGTGTGTTGCGGCGTCCTGAAATGAGTTTGCCAGAACGACATTTGGGGTTAACACCGACCGAAGAACAAGAACAATTACTAAAGCGGATTGAAGTTATGAAGCAAGCTGTTCAAGAGGATATTGATATAGATAAATTATTAGATATTGCACAACAGGTACCAGCTTTAGCAAAACGAGAGGTGCACTTTGCCAATAAGTTGCAAGCCGTTAAAATAGCTGTAGCGCGAGATGAAGCGTTTTCTTTTTATTATCCAGCCAGCATGAAGGTATTGGAAGATTTAGGTGCAGAATTAATTTATTTTAGCCCGCTGAAAGATACAACTTTGCCTCAAGGCATAAGTGGTCTTATTTTAGGAGGCGGTTTCCCAGAAATGTTTGCTCAAGAATTAAGTGACAATCAAGGGATGTTGCAAGCGATAAGAACAGCACAAAAACGCAAAATGCCAATTTATGCAGAGTGTGGTGGCTTTATGTATGCGAGTCGGGCCATAGTTGACTTTGAGGGGCGAGAATATCAAATGTTAGGCTTAGTACCAGGAATATGCCAAATGCAAAAGAAGTTGCAAACTGTAGGTTACGTGCAAACTAAAGCTTTACAAAAAAATGCCTTGATGAACAAAGGTGAAGTAATCAGAGGTCATGAATTTCATTTTTCTAGTTTTCAACCAGATTGTGAAGCAGAATTTTCTTGGGCGTTTGAATTTACTAAAATGCGTACGGGCAATAGTTATTGCGGTGGTTATGTGCAAGATAATTTAGTTACGTCCTATTTGCATATGCATTTTTTAGGCAATGTAAGTTTAGCGGAAAACCTTATTAATAAATGTGCTGGCTTTGCAAGAAATGCAGGTGAAACCAATGAAAAATGAAATGCAGGGCAAGTTGGTTTTAATAACAGGCGGTGCTCGAAGCGGTAAAAGTGAGTTTGCAGAAAATTTCATGCGCGCCTACACCGAGAAAACAGCCTATATTGCTACTGCCGAAATCTTAGATGAAGAAATGAATGAACGGGTTTTTTTACATAAACAACGCCGTGAAGCAGAATTTTGGTTAAATTTAGAAGCGCCGTATAATGCTCAGGCAATTATTGAACAAATTCCGGCAGAAGTGGAAGGAATACTGTTTGACTGTTTAACAATTTATGTTTGTAATTTGCTGTATACTAAATTAGATAATCTACCTTTTTTACAAAAGGTAACAATAATAAAGCAAGAAATAGCAGAAATTATTAAGATGTGCCGCAAAAGTGGTAAATTAGTAGTATTTGTTTCAAATGAAATAGGTTTAGGGATAGTCCCAGCTAATAAAATGGCGCGAGAATATCGCGATGTAATAGGATGGATAAATCAGCAGGTGGCGGCAGAGTGTGAACATGTGTTTCTCACGGTGTGTGGTCAGGCTTTAGATATAAAAAAAATGGCATTTAAATTGCCAAACCAGGAGGATTAATAATGAGTTTTAGCATTATGTTGCAAGGAACTAGTTCTAATGTAGGGAAGAGCATTGTGACTACGGCTTTATGTAGAATTTTCAAACAAGATGGCTATCGTCCGGTGCCGTTTAAGGCGCAAAACATGGCGTTAAACTCGTATGTTACTAAAGACGGTGGGGAGATGGGGCGAGCTCAAGTTGCACAAGCTGAAGCGGCTGGCTTAGAACCAGACGTACTCATGAATCCAGTGCTGTTAAAGCCGACGGGTAATGCCAGTAGCCAAATTATTGTATTAGGCAAAGCAGTAGGCACAATGAGTGCCAGCGAGTACCACCAAGGTTATTCACTTAAAGCTTTAGGCGTAGTACAAGAATCTTTAGAAAAATTGCAAGCTAACTATGATATGGTAGTAATTGAGGGGGCAGGCAGTCCCGCAGAGGTAAATCTAAAGGCTAACGATATTGTTAATATGCGGGTTGCTAAGCTAATTCAAGCACCAGTTTTATTAATTGCTGATATTGATAGAGGTGGAGCTTTGGCTTCGGTGGTAGGGACATTAGAATTATTAGAACCAGAAGAACGGGATTTAGTAAAAGGGATAATCATTAATAAATTTCGCGGCGATATAAAATTGTTAGAACCAGCTTTAACCTTTTTAGAAGAGAAAACTGGTAAGCCTGTAGTTGGGGTTTTGCCATATATGGATAAACATGGGATTGATGATGAAGATTCGGTGGTTTTAGACGAAAAAAGTAGCAAAGAATTAGCTGATTTAGATATTGCGGTGGTTAGATTGCCAAAGATTTCTAATTTTACGGATTTTGATGCTTTGGCGCGTGAAGAAGATGTAAGCTTGCGTTATGTAAAAAGTGCGCAAGAATTAGGTAATCCTGATTTAGTGATCCTTCCCGGAAGCAAAAATACTACGGAAGATTTACTGTTTTTAAAAGAAAGTGGCTTAGAAAAAAGTATAATTAAATTAAATAAGCAAGGCACACCGATTATTGGGATTTGTGGTGGTTATCAAATGCTAGGTCAAGAAGTGCGTGATCCAGAGCATACAGAATCCAACTTAGATTCCTTGGCCGGTTTAAACTTGTTACCACTAATTACCATTTTTGAAGCGGAAAAAATAACCCGTCAAGTTCAAGTGCGGGCGCAAGATAACCAATTTTTAGGCATGAATTATACGGGGGAAAGCATGACGGGCTATGAAATTCATGCGGGACGCACTTATTATACTCAAGAAGTGCGTAAAGCTTTTGTGGTGGATCGAAGCGACCAAAGTGGTGTTCTCGACGGTGCTATTAGTGAAAATGGTTTAGTTATGGGGACTTATGTGCATGGGATATTTGATAATGATGGCTTAAGAAGATGTCTATTAAATAGTTTACGGCAAGCAAAAGGTCTAGAAGAGCTAGCTAACCAGCAAGATAGTGCTAGCTTAAAAGAACAAGCCTATGAAAAACTAGCTAATAGTGTCCGCGCTAATTTAGATATGGCTAAAATATATCAAGTAATGGGTCTAAAATAATGGAATTACCAATAGCTACTTTGTTAATCGGGGCACTTATTTTGGATAGATTAGTTGGTGATCCAAACGTAAGTTGGCATCCGGTAGTTTTAATTGGACGTTATATTAGTTTTGTGGAAAGTTGGTTGTTAAAAGAACAAGATTCGGTAGCGCGTAAGCGCGTAAATGGATTATTACTATTAATTGTAGTTGTGGGTACGGTCTATACAATTACGGAATTACTTACCAAAGCTACTTATTTAAATTTTAATAGTTGGGGAATTTTCGTAGAAATGCTATTAGTGTCTTTTACTATTTCACCCACAGCTTTAGCTAAGGCTGGGCATGAAATTGCACAATATTTAGCTTGTGGAGATATAGAAAATGCACGTATTAAAGTTGGTTGGATAGTAGGGCGTGATACGGGCAATTTAGATGAGAGTGAAGTTTCGCGCGCGACAATTGAAACTATTGCAGAAAATATTACTGATGGAATTGTATCACCCTTGTTTTTTGCTTTGCTCGGGGGAGCTCCTTTGGCTTTTGCTTACCGAGCTGTAAATACTTTAGATTCGATGGTGGGTTATAAAAATGATAAATATCTTGATTTTGGAAGATTTTCGGCTAAATTCGATGATGTTTGTAATTTTATTCCAGCAAGAATTACTGGGATGTTAGTTGTTGTAGCTAGCTTAATCTTAGGTTATAATTATAAACAAGCTTGGACAATTATGTGGCGGGATGCGCAGGCTCATCCTAGTCCTAATAGTGGCTGGGCTGAGGCACCTGTTGCAGGGGCCCTGGGTATTAGGCTAGGTGGCGAAAATTATTATTTTGGTCGGCCATCTTTTAGAGCTTACATGGGTGAGGCGCAGCAAACATTGACGCGGATACATATTGGAAAAACTATTAAAATAATGTACTTGGTTAGCTGCTTGGCAGTGCTAATTTTCAGTGGGGTTTCTAGTTGGGTACACCAATAATATAAGGCGGGATTTCCCGCCTCATTATATTTTTAGGAGGCGGAAACATGCAGGACTTTTTTACTGCTTTGCAGTTTTTGACACGAATTAAAATTTACAATCAGACACAATGGGACGAAGGAACTTTTGCACGGAGTGTAGCCTATTTTCCTGCTGTTGGTTTGGTGATTGCCGCTGTGTTAGTTGCTGTTTATAAGTTGTTAGTGTTCTTGAATTGTTCCTCTTTGCTAATCGCAGTATTGCTTATTATAACTGAAATTATAGTTACAGGGGGCTTGCTCTGTGATGGATTTATGGATACAGCTGACGGGGTATTTTCAGGGCGCGAACGCGAACGAATTTTAGAAATTATGAAAGATAGTTGCGTGGGCTCTAATGCAGTACTGGCGTTCGTGAGTTTAGTATTGCTGAAATTGGCAGTATATTTAGAGTTGAATTCAGAACAATTAACGTTGGCCTTATATGCAATGCCAATTATAACGCGCACCTTAATGGTATATAATATTAGATGTTACAGCTATGCCCGTAAAAGTGGAATTGGGGGAATGTTCGCTAGTGCCGATAAGAAAATAGTATTAATTAGTAGTACTTTATTAGGCTTAGCTTTATTGGCACCAACTCAGAATTTGAGTTTATTTATTGCTTTAGTCTTAACTATTGCTTATAATTTTTGGGCGGCTAATTATCTTAAAAGAATATTACACGGTCTTACAGGTGATACCTATGGAGCCTTAGCCGAAAGTGGCAATGTGTTTTTTTTGTTGAGTCTAAGTATTGTGCTTAATTTAATTAAATAAGTTAGAATTATATCTAAGTAGGGCGTGTTTGAGTCGAGTGAGGATAATATGCTATAATATCAAAGTAATTGTAGGTGACATTTAGTTATAAGGTGAGGGGAGAAAAAGATGCGCGCACGTGTTCCTGGTTCTTGTGGAGAATTAGTGCAAGGATTGATACAAGGAGAAGATTTTCTGATTACTTGTCCGATTTCTTGGTATAGTGAAGTAGAGGTTTATTTAAACAAAAGAGACACTAAGACCACCGATTCTCCGAAAATAATAGCGGCTATTTATAAAACCCTAGAATATTTTGGAGAAAACTGCGAATTTTCTTTCTCGATAAACTCACAATTGCCAGTTGGGAAGGGGATGGCTTCAAGTAGCGCGGATATTAGTGCCGCTTGTATGGCTACAGCTAGAGCCCTAAATAGAGATATTAGCATTAAAACGATAGAACAAATAGCTTTAAGTATTGAGCCAACAGATGGAGTTTTTTATGAGGGGATAGTTGCTTTTGGACATGTGCAAGGAATAATAAATGAACATTTGGGACAGGCGCCAGCAATAAAGATTATGGTTATAGATACTGGCGGCGGAATTGTAGATACATTGGGGTTTAATCAACGCCAAGATTTAAGAGCATTGAATGAAAAAAAGAATGAACAAGTTTTACAGGCCTATGCTTTGGTTAAAAAGGGCTTAGAAGAAAATGATGTAGCTTCAATTGGAGCTGGAGCAACTATAAGTGCTATAGCTAACCAAATAGTATTGCCTAAGCCGAATCTACAGGAAATTATTGAAATAGCAAAAGCTAATGGCGCTTTGGGTGTTAATGTTGCCCATAGTGGCACGGTTGTTGGTCTTTTATTTGCGTCAACTTTAGCAGTTGATTGGAATAAGTGTCGACAAGAGATTTTAGCATTAAACAACGAATTTACCTACTTAGGGGTGGTAGATTTGGTAGACGGAGGAATAAAATGATAAAACCTTTTGAACATGGCGGCAATATTTATCAGGTGAAACGCAACTGCGAAACAGTAGTAGCTGATTTTAGTGCCAATATAAATCCTTTGGGTTTAAATACAGCTATTAAACAAGCAATAATAGACTCAGTGGATAAGATTATTCATTATCCAGATCCAGAGGCTCATGATTTACGTTCTGCAATAGCAGAATATTATGGCGTGAAACCTAAACATCTAGCCTTAGGCAACGGTGCCGCAGAATTAATTTATCTGTATACACAGGTATGTAAAAAAAAGCGTGTCCTGCTGTTAGTGCCCTGTTTTAGTGAGTATCAAAGAGCTAGTTTAGCTGCGAATTTGGAAATAGAGTTTTTATATTTACAAGAACAGGAAAATTTTAATATAGATTATCAAAAGGTGGCCGAAAAAATTCCAGAAAATGGGATTATTTTTTTAGCTAATCCCAATAATCCGACCGGTAATTTGTTAAATTTAGTTAAGCTAGAAGAGCTACTTATTTTAGCAGAACAAAAACAAAGTGATATTTTGGTGGATGAGTCCTTTATCGATTTTGTAGCGACAGAGCAATATTCTTGTAGTGATTTGGTGAGTAAATATTCTAATCTAGCAATTATTCATTCCCTAACGAAAATCTTTGCTTTACCAGGTTTAAGATTAGGATTTGGCTTATTTAATCCAAAGATTGTAGAGCAAATAGATAAAGCTAAGGATGTTTGGAATGTAAACAGTTTAGCGCAAAGAGCAGGAGTGGTTGCTTTGCAACAAGAAGAGTATGTAATTGAAACTAGAGAACAAGTTGCGCAACTGCGAACAGAATTCTTCCACGCCTTGCAAAAATTCAAAATGTTAAAAGTATATCCAAGTACAGTGAATTTTTTATTAATACAATTAGTAGACTGGTTAGATGCTGGCGAATTTGTTGCCAAAATGCGAAAAAAAGGAATTATGATTCGCGACTGCAGCAATTATCCAGGGTTAAACTCGAAATTTGTTAGAATCGCGGTGCGAACAGCAATAGAAAATAAACTCTTTCTGGATAAATTGCAAGAATTACTACAAGAATTGGAGGGGGAAAAATGACAAAAATACACTTAATTCGACATGGGGTAACCTATTGGAACCAAGAACTAAGATATCAAGGGCATTCTGATATTAGCTTAACTCCAGAGGGGGAGCGACAGGCGGAATTGATGGCTACGAGCTTTGCGCAAATAAATTTGAGAGCTATTTATAGTAGCGATTTGATTAGGGCACAGAGCACAGCATTAAAACTAGGGGAACAAAAACAATTATCGGTTACAACCAATGCTGATTTTCGTGAGATAAATTTCGGCGCTTGGGAAGGGTTGACTTATGAACAAATAAAAGCTAAATGGGGCAACTTGATTGATGATTTTTTTCGAGCTCCTGGAGAAGTCTATCTGCCTCAAGGAGAAGGCTTTGGCGATGTATATAAACGAGCGGTTCCCAATTTGTTGGCCCTACTTGAACGGCATCAGGGCGAAGAAATTGCGATAGTAGCACATGGTGGAATAATTAGAGTTTTACTGTGTTATGTTTTAGGCTTACCTTTGAATAATTGTTGGCGGATTAAGCAAGATAATACAGCAATTAACACAATAACTTACTTTAAAGATGATATGTGCATGTTAGAGAGGTTGAATGATGTGCATCATTTAACTAAAATATAAAAAATAGACAACTTCACTTTTAGATAGCAGTGAAAGTTGTCTATTTTTAGATTTTTAAAGTAGTCTGGATGAAATTTTGTATTAGGGAGCTGTACTGTTCACGATAGTCGTAGATAGCATTTAAATGGCTGGTTTTAGGGAAAATATGAAGTTGCTTAAAGCCTTTGGTAGCTTGATAAAGCTCTTGGGACATATAGGCAGGAACAACTTGATCAGAAGCGCCGTGGACATATAAAATGGGCGTAGTTACTTGGCGAACTGAACGGATAGGTGCGGCTTGATGAAAAGTAAAGCGCGAATCTAGGTAGGCCACAAAGTTTGCGTATTGAATAACTGCTTGAGGCAAAATTATTTGTGGTAAATAATTTTTAAGCTGGAGCGCAAATAAGGTTTCTAAATCAGAATAAGCGCTATCGGCAATATAAAAAGCTACACGCTTGTTTGTTTCGTTTAATTCCGCGTGTAAAAGTGCTGTAGCGGCTCCCATTGAAACCCCATGCACCCCAATTATTCCTTGGGGAGAGCGTGCTGTAAGCCAATCGAGCCATTGTTCTAGATCATATTTCTCGTAATTGCCCCAAGTTATCGAGTGACCGCCACTTTCGCCGTGGGCACGCGAATCGACAAGTAATACATTAAAATCATTTTCTAAATAAATATCCAAGTAGTTTAAGCCTAAGGCTCGATGTCCAGTGAAGCCATGGAGGAAAATAATTGTTTTATTAGTAGCTTTGGCATTGGGAATATAAGTTCCGTGGAGTGGATAACCGAAGTTCGAATGAATAACAATATCGTGCCAGTTTTTCTCTTGAATCCCAATAGTTAGTTTATGTTTAAAATCTTCAAATTTTTGGCTATTGGCATGAGCGTTTAAAATACTGGTTTCGCGATAAAAAATATTCCCAAAGAATATTCCGGCAGCATTAAAAAGCAAAAACAAGATAGTTAATAATAGTGTCAACCACCGAAGCCGTAAAAAATTGCTTATTGAAAGTTTAGACAAAATAAAGGCCTCCTAAATTCTATAGATAGCTGTTGAATAATTGGTTAGATTATTCTACTCTTTAGAGTGTGGTCAAAGTCAAGAACTAGTTTGCTAAAAAGAGAGGTCGGGAGCTGATGGGGAAAACAAAAATCCTTTGAAGTTTTGCTTCAAAGGATTTTAAACACTAATTGGTGCGCCTGGCAAGAATCGAACTTGCGCTCCCGGCTCCGGAGGCCGATGCTCTATCCACTGAGCTACAGGCGCGTTTTTTACACTTGTATAGTATACCACGCTAGAAAAAAAGTGTCTAGTGTAATATAATACAAGTAGCATGAAAAAGGATGGTGAAATATGTCTGTTAAATATAATTTGCCAATATTGTTATTGGCGATTGCGCATTTGGTTACAGATTTAACTCAGGGTGCAGTACCAATACTGCTACCATTTTTAAAAGAAAAATTTTTATTGAATTATTCACAGGTAGGGATGATTGTTTTAGTACAAAATCTTACATCGTCAGTGATCCAACCTTTGTTTGGATATTATACGGATAAAATTTCGATATTTTGGTTGTTGCCCGCAAGTGTTTTGGTAGCGACTATAGGAATAGTTCTTACAGGTTATGCAACAAGCTATAGCTCCTTGCTGTTTATAGTTATAATTACAGGTGTGGGCGTAGCGGCGTTTCATCCTCAAGCTTCGCGGTCCGCGATGCTTTTGAGCAGTGCAGATAGCAAAGGCAAGAACATGGGTTTGTTTTCCGTAGGTGGAAACTTGGGGTTTGCTTTAGGTTCAATTATTATGAGTGTGTTGATTGTGTTACCAGGCGATTTATATAATACCGTATACTTCTTGATTCCTGGAATTCTAGTTTTTGCTTGGCTTATGCAAGCCCGCGGGCAATTGGATACCTATACGAAAGTTGGCTCTAAAGGTGAAAAAATAAAACCTGCTGCAAAAGTAGCGCAGGCTTATTATTACTTGCTTATGCTAATTAGTTTTATTTTTATTCGTTCCACAATTCAAATGGGGATAACGACCTATCTACCCTTATATTATATTGAAAATTTAGCGGGGGAACCTAAATATGCAGCCAATCTGATTAGTATGTTTTTGGTATTTGGAGTTTTGGGTACTTTCTTAGGGGCAAGTTTAAGTGATAAGTTTGGGCGGAAAAAAATAATTTTAGCGTCCATGGTAATTACATTACCATTACTAATTTTATTGCCTTATTCATCGGGATTAAGTACAATAGTTTTAACAGCTGTTTTAGGTTTTGCTTTAGTATTTTCTTTTGCGACAACAGTAGTTTTAGCCCAAGAACTTTTACCGAACAATATAGGCATGGCTTCTGGTCTGACCATAGGATTTAGCATTGGCTTGGGCGGGGTAGGTGTTACTGCTCTAGGATTTTTAGCTGATAATTTTGGCTTGGAAATTGTTTTTAAACTATTAATGTTTTTACCGCTTTTAGGATTGGTTTTAGTTTCACGGTTGCCAAATGATCAGAAATAGACTTAACTTAGGAGGGGAATTGAATGGATTTAGCAAAAAAATGGCATGAGGATTTGGTAAAAGAACGATTGGTAAAAGGTTTGGAAAAAAATGGCTTTGAGGTGCAAATTTATCCTGATTGCCAAGCTGCCTTGACGCAAATACTAGCTAGTATACCCTTAGCGGCTACTGTTGGCATAGGTGGTTCAAAAACATTACAAGAGGTTGGTTTGCCAGAAGCTTTGGCGCGACGGGGTAATTTACTTTATGATCATTCAAAAGCAAGTAGCCCAGAAGAAGCACAAAAAATTAGACGCCAACAACTAGGAGCGGATATTTTCTTAACTAGCACTAATGCGCTTACCTTAGATGGTAAGCTTGTTAATACGGATGGGGTTGGGAATAGGGTTGCCGCCATGACTTTTGGCCCTGCAAGAGTTATTGTGGTATGTGGTTTAAACAAGCTTGTGGCTGATGTTCCGGCGGCTATGCAGAGAATTGAAAATATAGCCGCACCTATTAATGCTAAAAGGCTAAATAAAGCGACACCTTGCACGCAAACAGGTTATTGTTGTAAATGCAATGTGCCTGACAATATTTGTCGGGTAACGACAATATTCAATAAGAAACCCAGTCAAACTAAGATTGAAATAGTAGTTATTGAAGAAAATTTGGGTTATTAAGCAAAAAGAAATAGCGCCTAGTTTTAACTAAGCGCTGTTTCTTTTTTTAATGTTAAATGTTATTTGTTAATTAAATTTAGTTTTTGGGCACGACTTAAGCTTTTTATGGCATATTCGCGTTTTAAGGCAAGACTTTTATTAGCAACTTCCTCAAAATATACTAACTTTACAGGTAAACGGACTTTGGTGTATTTGGAAGCAGTACCTAAATTATGTTGCCGAAGTCGCTTGTTTAAATCTGTTGTCCAGCCAGTGTACAAGGTGTTATCGGCACATTCTAAAATATAGACAAAGGACATAATTTGAATTATTCTTCAATAAATACTTTTTCCATGATGATATCTTCGGTGGGACGATCGCGAAAATCTGTGGCACAGGTGCCTATTTTTTTGATGACATCCATTCCCTCAATTATTTTACCGAAAATTGCATGGCGACCATCTAACCAAGGAGTTGCTGCTAAAGTGATGAAAAATTGCGAACCACCAGTGTTAGGACCAGCGTTAGCCATAGAAAACAAGCCTTCACTAGTATGACGCAGTTCAGGGTGAAACTCGTCTTTGATGTTATAGCCGGGACCACCCATACCCGTGCCAGTTGGATCGCCACCTTGAATCATAAAGTCTTCGATAACACGATGGAAAATTACACCATTGTAGAAATCTTTAGCTACTAAACTAAGAAAGTTTTCGGTAGTTAGGGGTGCTTTATCCTCGAACATTTCTGCTTTAAAGTCACCATAATTGGTTTGGAAACAAACAATTTTATTACTCATGAAATTTTTTCTCCTTGCTAATTCAAAAATTTTTCCTAGATAATTATATCATGATTTTTTTCGGGTGAAAACTGTTGATAATAGGTATAATCCAGTGCCGCAGGCAATTGACCAGACTGGCAATAAGGAATTAAGCACTTTCTCTCCATAAAACCAGGTTAAAATAAAGGCTGCTGCGAGAAAAAATATTTGTGCTGCTTGTACTCGGTAAGTATTCAAAATTACTTTATCATAGTCGCCGATGCTTTTTAAAACTGTACTCATCCGAACTATTGGCAAAAATAGAATAGTTGCTAAAATCATAAAAGAAAAGATATCAGCAGGGATGCTACTATCGCCGAGAGGAACTCCTTGCGATAAGGTGGCGATCCAAAAAGCAAAACCCGCAGCATAAAAACTACGTGGACTTCCTTTGGGGAGTTGCGTTTCTAAAGCATAGGCAATTGCTGTTAAGGCAGCATATAACCAATAGCCTTTGTAGGCAACAAAATAAGTTGCTGTTAAAATAATTAGATTATCAAATAAACCGGCACCTAAACCGGCGGAACGATTTAATAGCCGCATAAGCATCATTAACCAAAAAATCACGGCAATATCTCCAATTCCCCAAATTAGGGCTGTGCCGACTGCAAGTGCCGCGGAAACATAAGCGCCTAAAGGTCGATCTGGATCAACTTCTCTAGCTAAGAGCCAAGAAAAAAAGAAAATGGCCCCATTGTTAAGGGCGAAAATAGTGCTTGCTTCGGAAGAAACATTAGTAAAAAGTGTTTTCCAAAGTAAACTAGCTAGAACAACTAAAATACTTAAGGTAAAAACTATTTTCATAGTAGGATCAAAAAAAGAAATATCACGACTTAAATTTAAAAATTTACCACTGGTGTTTTGCCAAAATTTGGTAGGTGTAACTGACATGGATGTGGTTTTGTTTTTTGCTCGATTGAGAGGATTTTTTTTAGTGTACCAACTTTTTTTGGACATTCTTTTACCGCCTTTTCACTTCTTGATATAAATTATTAATATTCGACATATTTGCTAAAATATCCTGCTAGAGTATAATAGT
The DNA here is from genome assembly GCF_000384135.1 of Succinispira mobilis DSM 6222. Taxonomy (NCBI): domain Bacteria; kingdom Bacillati; phylum Bacillota; class Negativicutes; order Acidaminococcales; family Acidaminococcaceae; genus Succinispira; species Succinispira mobilis. The sequence continues at coordinate 1,900,231 of NZ_KB913028.1, read as the reverse complement.
TTTGGAAATAAAAAATGGAGTGTGCTTAAATGCGTGAATTTGAAGAGTATTTTATTGAAGCCCAGTTTAATGGTTTGACGGTAAAAGAGTATGTGCGTAGTGTTTTGAAGATCTCAGCCCGAAATTTTCAAAAACTTACAAGGGCGCGTGGCTTATTGATAAACGGCAAAGTTACAAATGTTGAAAGAAAAGTTCGCGCGGGCGATAGTCTTAAGGTTATTGTGTTGCGAGAAAAAAATAATTTATTAGCACAAGATAGTGAACTTGAGATAGAAGTATTATATGAAGACTCAAACTTGTTAATTGTTAACAAACCAGCTGGTATCCTGGTCCATCCTGCGGGGAGAACGACGCATGGAACTCTGCTAAATTTTTTAGCAAATAAATATCAAAAACAGCCCGAAGTGCAATTGCATGCGATACATCGCCTAGACCGAGACACTACTGGCTGTGTTATGATTGCTAAAAATGTGCAGGCTAAAAAATTATATGAATTACAGTTACAAGAAGGTGCTGTTAAACGTACTTATGTGGCTATAGTACAAGGAGATCTTCTGTCTGACCAGGGGGAGATTGTGGCCAAAATAGCCAAAGACCCTAAGAGTCCGAATAGACGAATTGTCAGTGAAGGTGGGAAAAATGCGGTAACAAGGTATCAGGTGCGAGAAAAATTAACCGATAATTATAAGCTTTTGGAACTAGAGTTGTTAACAGGAAGAACCCATCAGATACGGGTACATCTAACGCATATAGGGTTACCGATTTTGGGAGATCTGCTATACGGAACGAAAAATCCTGCTTTTATAGGTCAAGCTTTGCATGCTGAACAAATAAAATTTATTGAACACAAGACAGGAGAAATGAAAAAAATAAAAACTCCTTTCCCGAAGGACATGTTGCTTTTTATAAGCAAGCAAAAGTGACAAAAAAAACAACTATAGCTCTTAAAGAACAATTAATGAGTGTGAATTGAACTAAAACTTATTTTAGTGGCAATTTATGCCATTTTTCATTTGATTTTTTTTTCTGAAGGTGGTATATTATAAGAGTATTTATAGACGTTTGAAATTAAAAATTCCAGTTATTGATAAAGTTCTAAAAGAATGACTTTAGGAAAACTTTTAGACAGTTAGGTGACAAATTTACGCGAAAAAAATGTAAATTTTTTACAAAGTAAGCAGGAATTTCCGGAAGGGTGTAGAATATATAACTTGAGGGAAAATCAAATTAACTAAAAATCTTAATATAGATATGGTAGAGGCTAGATATTTAAGAACGTATAGACTGATAGGTGAAAGCGCCTTGACGAAAGTATAGATTCGAGATAGATTAGTGGTTTGCAACAGCTTAGTTTGATCAAAAGGGCTAAGTTACTGGTAGACTGACACTTTAAGCAGGTAGTTTTCGCCTAAGGCGGCAAGAGATGTTTAATGGTGTCTATTTTTTATTGCTACTAAACAGTTGAGAAACTCTTGAGTAGACTTAATTAGTTGCCCTTAGTGTTATACACTATAGCATAATGAAAAATCATAAATAGTTTCAAGGAGGAGAAAATTAATGATTGAAATTCGTGATCGCGTACGTTGTGCCAAATTGCATGATAAAATCATGTCAGCTGAACAAGCTGCTGAATTTATTAAAGACGGTATGAATGTAGCTACTAGTGGTTTTACTCCATCAGGTTATCCTAAAGCGGTGCCATTGGCTTTAGCTGAAAAGGCAAAGAAAAATCCAATGAAAATTAACCTTTGGACTGGGGCTTCTGTAGGTCCAGAACTAGATGGTGCGTTAACTGAAGCGAATGCTATTGACAAACGTTTACCTTACCAAACTAATGATACTCTTCGTAAATCTATTAATTCTGGTAAAGTTAAATACACTGACTTACATCTTAGCCATGTAGCACAAATGTCTCGTTATGGGTTCTTTGGTGGTGGCGTAGATGTAGCTATTATTGAAGCTTGCGCAATTACTGAAGACGGTTATATTGTACCTACAACTTCAATGGGGAACTCATCTTCATATGCACAAACTGCAAAACAAATTATTGTAGAAGTGAATGTAACTCAACCATTGGCTTTAGAAGGCATGCATGATTCTTATGTACCAATGGATCCACCTAATCGTAAAGAAATTCCAGTAGTGGCTCCTGGAGATATTATTGGAACAACATATATTAAATGTGACCCAGCTAAAATTGTAGCTATTGTACCTTGCGATATTACTGACAAAGTACGTCCATTAGGTCCGATTGATGAAGATTCAAAAGCTATGGGTAGAAATTTAGTTGAATTCTTTAAAGCTGAAGTTGCTGCTGGTCATTTACCAGCGAACTTGTTGCCATTACAATCTGGCGTAGGTTCTGTTGCTAACGCAGTTATTAACGGTCTTGTAAACTCTGACTTTAAAGATTTGACAGTTTACACAGAAGTAGTACAAGATGGGATGTTTGATTTAATTGATGCTGGCAAATTAACAGTTTGCTCAGGTACAGCTTTATCTCCATCACCAGAAGCTTTAGAAAAATTCTATGCAAACGTAGAAAAATATAAAAAATATATTATCCTACGTCCACAAGAAGTTGCTAATAGCCCAGAAGTTGCTCGTCGGATTGGCGTAATCGCTATGAACACAGCAATTGAAGTAGATATTTATGGTAACGTAAATTCTACACATATTACTGGAACTAAAATGATGAATGGTATCGGTGGTTCAGGCGACTATGCACGTAATGGTTACTTAACAGTATTCTTTACAAATTCAGTTGCTAAAAATGGCGATATTTCTTCAGTAGTACCAATGGTTGCACATCATGATCATACTGAGCATGACGTAGACATCATTGTTTCTGAACGTGGTGTAGCTGATCTTCGTGGCAAATGCCCAGTAGATCGCGCTAAAGAAATCATTGAGAAAGTAGCTCATCCAGATTATCAACCAATGTTGAGAGATTATCTTGAAAGAGCAATTGTGGCTACTAAACATGCACATACACCACATATTCTTGAAGAAGCGTTGTCTTTCCATATTCGCTTCAACAAAACTGGTAGCATGAAAATAAAATAGTTTGCCCACAACCCAACAATGCTGCTAAAGCCTTTTATGGCTTTGCTTATAAATCTCATCGTTATTTGATGAGGCAACCCACGTGTTTTTGCATTAGCAATTACATGAAAAAAATATGTGTTAACCAAACAGAGGAGGATTTTAAGAATGGCATTAAAAACTAACTTGCAAGCTTACACTGCAAAAGTGGAAAAATCGCTTGCTAAATTCCCAGAAAGAAAAAACCTTGAGCCAAACAGACTTTACACTCCGCTTGATATCAATGTGTTTGATTACGAAAGCGAAGTAGGTATCCCAGGTCAATACCCATTTACTCGTGGTGTTCAACCTACTATGTACCGTGGTCGTTTCTGGACTATGCGTATGTATGCTGGTTTCTCAACTGCAGAAGAATCTAACAAACGTTACCGTTACCTACTAGAATCTGGTAGTACTGGTCTTTCTGTAGCATTTGACCTTCCAACTCAAATCGGTTATGACTCTGACGATTCAATAGCTGAAGGTGAAGTTGGTAAAGTAGGGGTTGCTATTGACTCTTTAGCAGACATGGAAATTCTGTTCGACAGCATTCCATTAGATAAAGTTTCTACTTCTATGACTATCAATGCACCAGCATCTGTACTACTTTCTATGTACATTGCAGTTGCTGAAAAACAAGGTGTTTCTGCTGAAAAATTAACTGGTACAATCCAAAATGATATTCTTAAAGAATATGCAGCTCGTGGTACTTATATATTCCCACCAGCTCCATCTATGCGTTTGATTACAAACATTTTTGAATATTGTTCTAAAAATGTACCACAATGGAATACAATTTCAATTTCTGGTTACCACATCCGTGAAGCTGGTTCTACAGCATCTCAAGAAATCGCATTCACAATTGCTAACGGTATTGCATACTGCGAAGCTGCAATTAAAGCTGGTATGGATGTTGATGCTTTTGCTGGTCGTTTGTCATTCTTCTGGAATGCACATAACAACGTACTAGAAGAAGTTGCTAAATTCCGTGCTTCTCGCCGTATCTGGGCTAAAGTAATGAAAGAGCGTTTCAAAGCGAAAAAAGACAAATCAATGATGTTACGTGTACATACACAAACAGCTGGTTCAATGCTTACTGCACAACAACCAGAAAACAACATTGTACGTGTTGCTCTTCAAACTGCAGCAGCTGTTATGGGTGGTACTCAATCACTACATACTAACTCTAAAGATGAAGCTCTTGCGCTTCCTACTGAAGATTCAGTACGTGTTGCTCTTCGTACACAACAAATCGTTGCTTACGAAAGTGGCTTAGCTGATACAGTTGATCCATTGGGCGGCTCTTACTATGTAGAAGCTTTGACTAACAAAATTGAAGCTGAAGCATGGGAATACATCGCTAAAATCGATGAAATTGGTGGTTCACCAGTAGCAATCGAAAAAGGCTATATCCAAAAAGAAATCCAAGATAGTGCTTACAAATGGCAAATGGACGTTGAAAAAGGCGACCGTATTATCGTTGGTGTAAATAAATTCCAAATCGAAGAGGAAGCACCAAAGAACCTTCTTCGCGTAGATGCATCTGTAGGTGAACTACAAAAACAAAAAATTGCTGCATTAAAAGCTAAACGTGATAACGCAGCAGTTGCAGCAGCATTAGCAGATCTTGAAGCTGGTTGTAAAGATGAAAGCGTTAACTTAATGCCTTTAATTTTAGCAGCAGTTAAAACTTATGCTACTGAAGGTGAAATTTGTGGTGTTATGCGTAAAGTATTCGGCGAATACAAAGCAAGCACTAATCTATAGGATAGAAGTAGGGAGGAGCAAAAATGGAAAAACGTATTAGAGTATTAGTAGCAAAACCAGGTCTTGATGGTCATGATCGTGGTGCGAAAGTTGTAGCACGTGCATTGCGCGATGCAGGTTTCGAAGTAATTTATACAGGAATTCGCTTGACTCCAGAACAAATCGCTGAAGCAGCATTACAAGAAGACGTAAATGTTGTTGCATTGAGCTTGTTATCTGGTGCACACAACACCCTTTTCCCAAAAGTTGTAGCTCTTTTGAAAGATAAAGGCATGAGCAACGTATTGGTAATCGGTGGTGGCGTTATTCCAGACGGCGATATCGCTGGCTTAAAAGCTGCAGGTGTATCTGAAGTATTTACACCAGGAACTCCAACTACAAGTATCGTAGAATTTATTAAAGCTAACGCTTAATATTGACTATAAAAAAATATAGGGCAAGACATATGCCCTAACCCTGCACTCGCGGTGAGTTGTTAGGAAAGGTTAATACTTTATGTTAACATATGTCACTACCTAGGTTTAATTAACAGGATAATAGTTGACAACTTAATGTTGTCAACTATTATCCATAAGTATATACCCAAAATAAGGTGGTGTATTGATTGAAGTTAGATATCGTAGCAGGCGTATTGAATAAATCCAGATTGGCTTTATCCAAAGCAATCACAGCTGTGGAAAATGAACAAGAAGATGCAGTAGAAATAATGTGTAAGTTGTATCCGCATACTGGCAATGCTTATGTATTAGGTATTACAGGCCCACCAGGAGCAGGGAAAAGCACACTTACAGATAAAATTGCCAAAGAATATCGTAAACGCGGGAAAACTGTTGGTATCGTAGCTATTGACCCGACTAGTCCATACTCTGGCGGCGCAATACTCGGTGACCGAATTAGAATGTTAGAGCTCTCTAGCGATGAGGGTGTATTTATAAGAAGTATGGCAACTCGTGGTAGTTTGGGCGGCTTATCGCAAAAAACTGCTGAAGTTGTAAAATTAATGGATGCTTTTGGCATTGATATCGTTATTGTCGAAACAGTTGGTGTAGGTCAGTCAGAAGTAGATATTGTAAAAACTGCTGATACTACAATGGTTGTATTAATACCAGGCATGGGAGATGACATCCAAGCCATCAAAGCTGGTATTTTAGAAATTGGCGATTTATTTACTATCAACAAAGCCGATCGTGAGGGTGTTGATAGATTAAACATTGAAATTCAAATGATGCTTGAATTAAATCCGAAAAGTGTAGCTTGGAAACCGCCGATTAATCGTACAATAGCAAGCGACAACCAAGGCGTAGTTCAAGTAGTCGATTCTATAGAAGAACACGCTGTGTATATGCGTGAAAGTAAAGAATTAGCAGTAAGAAGAGCAGAGCGAATCAAAACAGAAATCTCTGCCATGATTAATGAACAAATCAATCGTTACATAGCTAAAGAGGTTATCAATACTTCAGGGTTTGATAACACTGTAAAACAGCTACAAGAACGTGAAACTAACCCTTATGCGGTAGTTGATGAGATTGTTTCCAAGGTATTAAAATAAAATATAAATTCACCTGGAAAATAAGAGGAGGTAAAGAATATGTTTAAAGTAACAAGAGTAGATCATATTGGTATTGCAGTAAAAGATTTAGAAGCTGCAAAAAAATTCTATGAAGAAGTTCTAGGATTAAAATCAGCTGGTGATGAAGTAGTTGAAGAACAAAAAGTAAGAGTTTGCTTCTTCCCATGTGGTGATAGCGAATTAGAATTGTTAGAATCAACTTCTCCAGATGGCCCTATTGCTAAACACATCGAAAGAAGTGGCGAAGGCATCCAACACGTTGCATTACGCGTTGACAATATCGAAAATGCATTAGCAACACTTAAAGAAAAAGGTGTTCGTCTTATTGACGAAAAACCTCGTTATGGTGCTGGCGCAGCTTCAATCGCTTTCATTCATCCAAAAGCTACTGGCGGTATCCTAATGGAACTTTCAGAACGCAAATAATTTAAAATTAAGTTGTAACTCTTAAATTACAAGAGTGCTGCTTGGGCAACACTCTTGTAATGGTATTATGAATACATCCTAAATCATTAGGTGTAGATATAAGTCGTGTTATAAAACTTGTGGAGGTGTACTAATTTGTCTACTCAAGCAAAAATTGAGAAAATGCGCACACGCGCAGCAAAGATTCTAGCGGCAGGTGGTCCTGATCGCGTTGAAAAACAACACAAGAGTGGTAAATTAACTGCTCGTGAAAGAATCGAAGTATTATTAGATCCAGGTAGCTTTGTAGAATTGGATCGTTTTGTGGCACATCGTTGCACAAACTTCGGCATGGAAAAGAAAGAACTTCCTGGCGAAGGTGTAACAACTGGTTACGGTACTGTTGAAGGCCGTCTAGTTTATGTATTTGCACAAGATTTCACTGTTGAAGGTGGTTCTCTTGGTGAAATGCATGCTGCTAAAATTGTTAAAGTACAAAGATTATCTATGAAAATGGGCGCACCATGTATCGGTCTTAACGATTCAGGTGGAGCACGTATTCAAGAAGCTATTGATGCATTAGCAGGCTATGGTAAAATTTTCTTCGAAAACACTTTAGCATCAGGTGTTGTACCACAAATTTCTGCAATCATGGGTCCTTCAGCAGGTGGCGCAGTTTACTCTCCAGCATTAACTGACTTCATCTACATGGTAAAGAACACTAGTAAAATGTTCATTACTGGTCCAGAAGTTGTAAAATCTGTAACTGGTGAAGAAGTAACTCAAGAAGCACTTGGTGGCGCTATGACTCACAATGCTACTTCTGGTGTTGCTCACTTCGCAACTGAAAACGATGAAGATTGTTTAAAACAAATCCGTTACTTGTTGAGCTTCTTGCCAAGCAATAATATGGAGCCAGCTCCTATTGTTGAAACTGGTGATGATGCTATGCGTACTGATGAAGCATTAAACACTTTATTACCTGATAACTCTAACCAAGCATATGACATGAAAGATGTTATACGTAGCATCGTAGATAATGGTGAATTCTATGAATCACAAGAATACTTTGCACAAAACATCATCACTGCTTTTGCACGTATGGATGGACAAACTGTTGGTATCATTGCTAATCAACCAAAAGTTATGGCTGGTTGCTTAGATATTAATGCATCTGATAAATCTTCTCGCTTCATTCGTTTCTGTGATGCTTTCAATATTCCACTTTTAAACCTTGTTGACGTTCCTGGTTTCTTACCTGGCGTTGGTCAAGAATATGGTGGTATTATCCGTCATGGTGCGAAAATGCTTTATGCATATTCTGAAGCAACTGTACCAAAAATTACTTTGGTTACACGTAAAGCTTACGGCGGTTCTTACTTGGCAATGTGTTCTCAAGATTTGGGTGCAGACCAAGTTATTGCTTGGCCTACAGCTGAAATTGCGGTTATGGGACCTGCAGGCGCAGCGAACATTATTTTCCGTAAAGACCCAGATGTAGCAGCTAAAACTGCTGAGTATGTAGAAAACTTTGCAACTCCTTACCAAGCTGCAGTTCGTGGATTTGTAGACATGGTTATTGAGCCAAAAGATTCTCGTCCAGCTATTATTAACGCGTTGAAAATGTTAGAATCTAAACGCGAAGTACGTCCAGCAAAACGTCATGGTAACATTCCTCTATAATTAGTTGATGTTAGGTGACAGGTTGTTGATGTAGAAATAATTTAAGTAGAGGTGAACTAAATGGGGGGACCAGCAACTACTAATCCGTGGATGATAGCATTAATTAATATGACTATCGTATTTGCGGTTTTAGGTGCGTTAGGTGTTATAATCAACTTGATTAGTGTTATAGATCCAACGCAAAAAAAAACAGCTAAGCCAGAAACAGTAGCAGCTCCAGTAGCAGCTCCAGTTGAAGTCGAAGCACAAGATGATACTGAAGTTATCGCCGTTATCGCCGCTGCAGTAGCAGCTTATGGTTACAGCGCTTCACAAATCGCTTGCATTCGTCGTGTTCCATCTCAAGGTTGGGCACAAAATGCGCGTGTGGACGCAGTGACTACTCGTAACCAAATGTTTTAATCTTATAAAAAACATCGTTTAGAATGTTGAGGAGGATTTATTTAATGAAAGCATTTAATATTACTGTTAATGGTCAAGTTTATGAAGTTCAAGTTGAAGAAGTAGGTGGCGCAGCTCCAGTCGCAGCACCAAAAGTTGCAGCAGCTCCAGTTGCAGCTCCAGCAGCAGCTCCTAAAGCAGCAGCTCCAGCTCCAAAAGCAGCAGCTCCAGTTGCAGCAGGTGCAGCTACAATTACATCTCCAATGCCTGGTAAAATTTTAGAAGTTAAAGTTAAAGCTGGCGACGCGGTTAAACGTGGCGATGTAGTTCTTATTCTTGAAGCTATGAAAATGCAAAACGAAATCATGGCTCCAGCTGATGGTAAAATTGCAGACGTTCGTGTTTCTGCAGGCCAAGCAGTTGCTACTGGCGACGTTATGGTTGTAATGGGCTAATTCTGGAAAAATTAATATATGAGTAAAAATTCTACTTGATAGGGAATTCTATCAAGCAATAGTGGTATTACCTTGAGGTAATACCTTAAGGTAATATTCCTCAGAATTTAAATTAGGAGGAATTAATTTAATGGATGCATTTTTAATCGCGTTAGCTTCCGTATGGAACGATAGTGGCTTTGCGGCTTTTACTATGGGTAATTTTGCAATGGTTATCGTTGGTTGCGTACTATTGTATATGGCTATAGGTAAAGGTTTTGAGCCATTGTTATTAAGTCCAATTGCTTTTGGTTGTATTCTTGCGAATATGCCAAAAACTGGTTTTGAAGATTCTCCTGGTGTAATGCAAGTAATTTTGTATTGTATTCACCATGAAATATTCCCACCATTGATTTTCTTAGGGGTTGGGGCAATGACTGACTTCGGTCCACTTATTGCTAACCCAAAAGTTTTATTATTAGGTGCAGCTGCTCAAGCAGGGGTATTCGTATCTTTAATTGGTGCAATGATGTTAGGGTTTACAGTGCAAGAGTCTGCTGCAATCGGTATTATCGGTGGGGCAGATGGTCCAACAGCTATTTATATGGCTGCGAAGATGGCACCTCAATTGCTAGGGGCAATTGCCGTAGCGGCTTATTCTTATATGTCGCTAGTACCATTGATTCAACCACCAATTATGATGGCCTTGACTTCAGCTGAAGACCGGGCAATTGTAATGGAACAACTTCGTCCAGTTACAAAATTTGAAAGACTAGTATTCCCAGTAGCAGTTACAATTATCGTAAGCTTACTATTACCACCTGTAACTTCCCTAATAGGGATGTTAATGCTTGGTAACTTGTTCAGAGAATCAGGTTGTACAGAGCGTTTGTCTGATACTTCACAAAATGCTTTGATGAACATTGTTACAATAATGTTGGCAACTGGTACAGGTTTAACTATGTCAGCAGAATCTTTCTTAACTGTTCAAACTTTACTTATTATCGGTCTTGGACTAATAGCTTTTGCAGCTGGTACAGCGGCAGGGGTAATTTTTGGACAAATTATGAAGAAAGTTACTAACGGAGCAGTTAATCCACTTATCGGTTCTGCGGGTGTTTCTGCGGTACCGATGGCAGCACGGGTATCACAAGTTGTTGGACAAAAAGCAAATCCAGCAAATTTCCTACTTATGCATGCTATGGGTCCAAACGTTGCTGGGGTTATTGGTACAGCAGTTGCTGCTGGAACAATGCTAGCAATGCTTAAAGGTTAATTTAAAAACTTAATTAGTTGGTGTAGGTGCGCTCCAGCCCTACACCATACTCTAAAATTAGTAAATGGGATTTTAAAAATGTAAGATATTAATTTTATAGTATTGTACTAGTTGCGTTTGCACATCAATAGGATAGTTGTTCTTTGAAAATTGAAAATGTGAGGTGTAGAACATTATGACTCCAGCAGTAAAATGTCTGATTTTATTAGCAGTAGTAGCTTTGTTTTTTGTAACTGAACTTATCCCTCTAGCTGTAACTGCAATGAGCGGTGCTATTGCCTGTGGGGTATTAGGATTTATCCCGTTGAAGTCCGTATTTAGTGGGCTATCAAATTCGACGGTAGTACTTTTTGCTGGAATGTTTGTAGTCGGGGCAGCAATGTTCCATACAGGTCTTGCACAAAAAGTAGGCGGCACAGTAGTAAAAATGGCAGGTACTAGTGAAAATAGTTTAATGCTTGGAATTATGATTGTCGGAGCATTGTTATCTTCCGTGTTATCGAACACAGGTACAGCGGCCTGCTTACTACCAGTAGTATTAGGGATTTGTACAGCCGCGAAAATTCCCGCATCACGTCAATTAATGCCACTAGCATTTGCGTGTGGGGTAGGTGGAATTATTACTTTAGTAGGAACACCGCCAAATATTATCGCAGCTGGGGCTCTTAAAGCAGCTGGATTGCCAGAATTTGGCTTTTTTGAATTTGCTTGGATTGGAATTCCCTTAACTTTTGCAAGTATTATCTACATGATGTTTATTGGAAAGTATTTGTTGCCTAAGACTGAGCTTAGTGCAGATGTAGAAGTAGAGCAAGAAGTAGAAGTAGCATCTGATAATGTAACTAAACAAATTATTGCCGGGACAATATTGGCCGCAGTAATTGTGACTATGGCTCTAGGCTTAGAAGGTTTTACGTTAGAGATGGCCGCAATAACAGGCGCAATAGTCTGTGTATTAACCGGTTGTTTAACAGAAAAACAAGCTTATGCAAGTATTGACTGGGTAACAATCTTTTTATTTGCCGGTATGATGCCAGTGTCTACAGCAATGGATAAAACTGGTGCAGGTAAATTAATAGCTGAATGGGTAGTAGGTATTATGGGTGGTTCTCCAAGTCCACTCTTAGTAACAGGAATTTTATTTATTCTTTCTTGTGGTTTAACTCAGTTTATGTCTAATACAGCATCAGCAGCTTTATTATGTCCTATAGGGATCTCGATTGCTAAACAATTAGGTGCTAGTCCACAAGCCGTATTGGTTGCAATTGCCGTAGCAGCATCTTGTGCATTTGCCACACCAGTAGGTACACCACCAAATACATTGGTGCTTGGTCCTGGTGGTTATAAATTTATGGATTACATGAAAGCCGGAACTGGTTTAGTAGTAGTATGTTTTATCGTATCATTAGTTATAATCCCAATGGTATGGCCATTTTTTCCAGGAAAATAGAAATTTATAATTTTTAGTAAAAGATAACACTTAGGTGTTATGCAAGAAAACGCAAATAAATTGCGGCTTTCTTGTGGGTTTTAAAATCAGAAAATTACCAATTGATAGACTAATTTATTAAGTTAAAAAAACACTTAAAAAAGTTAAAAAAGTGATTACAATATTTAAAAAATGTACAAGTTTTTAGGTACAATAACTATGGAAGCATGCACAATGTGCTTTAAATAAAATACTATTCTAAGAAAAAGAAGGAGGAGTCTAAATGACACCAGCAATCAAGTGTTTAATCTTATTAACTGTAATTGCTTTATTTTTTGTAACTGAAATAATACCTTTAGCAATTACAGCGACTGCAGGCGCTATCGCTTGTGGGGTACTAGGTTTTATTCCTGTAAAATCAGTATTCAGTGGTTTATCTAATTCAACAGTGGTACTTTTTGCCGGGATGTTCGTAGTTGGGGCAGCAATGTTCCATACAGGACTTGCACAAAAAGTAGGGGCAACAGTAGTAAAAATGGCAGGTACCAGTGAGAACAGTTTAATGTTTGGTATTATGCTAGTTGGAGCATCTTTATCATCAGTATTGTCGAACACTGGTACAGCAGCTTGCTTACTGCCAGTAGTACTAGGAATTTGTACAGCTGCAAAAATTCCAGCGTCACGTCAATTAATGCCACTAGCATTTGCATGTGGAGTGGGTGGGATTATTACTTTAGTAGGTACACCACCGAATATTATTGCGGCCGGTGCTTTAAAAGCAGCAGGCTTTGAACCTTTTGGTTTCTTCGAATTTGCTTGGATTGGAATTCCTTTAACTTTTGCGGGCATTGTTTATATGATGTTTTTAGGAAAATATTTACTACCCAAAGTTGAATTAAGTGCTGATCAAGAAATCGAACAAGAAATCGAAGCTAGCACAGCAAATCCAACCAAACAAATTATTGCCGGTACAATTTTGGCAGTAGTAATTGTAGTAATGGCATTAGATCTAAAAGGCTTTACTTTAGAAATGGCGGCAATCACTGGCGCTATAGTATGTGTATTAACAGGTTGTTTAACAGAAAAACAAGCCTATGCAAGTATTGACTGGGTAACAATTTTCTTATTTGCTGGTATGATGCCAGTGTCTGCAGCGATGGATAAAACTGGTGCAGGTAAACTTATCGCTGAATGGGTAGTAGGAATTATGGGCGGCGCTCCAAGTCCGCTATTCGTAACAGCAATATTATTTATCCTATCTTGTGGTTTAACCCAATTCATGTCGAACACAGCATCAGCAGCTCTGTTATGCCCAATTGGCGTATCAATCGCAAAACAACTAGGTGCAAGCCCACAAGCAGTGCTAATGGCAATCGCCGTATCAGCATCTTGTGCATTTGCTACACCAGTAGGTACACCACCAAATACTTTGGTACTTGGTCCTGGTGGTTATAAATTTATGGATTATGTTAAAGCGGGTACTGGTCTAGTAGTAGTGTGCTTTATCGTATCTCTAGTAGTAATTCCAATGGTATGGCCATTCTTCCCAGCAAAATAATCTTGCAAAAAAATAGGTATTAATGTATAATTAGTATAGTGATACCGCAAGAAACGCAAGCAATTGCGATTTTCTTGTAACTTAAAAAGTCAGAACATTACCAATTAATTAATAAAATATAGTAATTAAAGAAAACAATTAATAAATTAAAGTAATTGATTACTTTAATTACTTTATGTAAAGTAATAACTGAAAGTTCGAGATAAGTATAGTAAATATAGGTAATTAAGGGGTGGAAGCATGCACAGTGTGCTTTAAATAAATACTACTTTTAAAGTAGAAAGAGGAGGAGTTTAAATGACCCCAGCAATCAAATGTTTAATCTTATTGACTGTAGTTGCTTTATTTTTCGTAACAGAAATCATACCTTTAGCAATTACGGCCACAGCAGGTGCTATCGCTTGTGGAGTTTTAGGCTTTATACCAGTTAAAGCAGTTTTTACAGGCTTGTCAAACTCAACAGTAGTTCTCTTTGCCGGGATGTTCGTAGTTGGTGCAGCAATGTTCCATACAGGACTTGCGCAAAAAGTAGGTACAACAGTAGTAAAAATGTCAGGTACAGGCGAAAATAGCTTAATGTTAGGGATTATGATTGTCGGCGCTTCCTTGTCTTCTGTATTATCTAATACAGGAACAGCAGCATGTTTGCTTCCCGTAGTATTAGGGATCTGTACAGCTGCAAAAATTCCAGCATCACGCCAATTAATGCCACTAGCATTTGCGTGTGGTTTAGGTGGGATTATTACTCTAGTAGGAACACCACCGAATATTATCGCAGCTGGTGCTTTAAAAGCTGCAGGTTTTGAACCTTTTGGTTTTTTTGAATTTGCTTGGATTGGAATTCCAATTACTGTAGCGGGAATAGTTTATATGATGTTTATTGGTAAACATATGTTACCAAAAGTTGAGCTAAGTGCTGATCAAGAAATCGAACAAGAAATCGAAGCTAGCACAGCAAATCCAACTAAACAAATTATCTCTGGTGTTATTTTAGCAATTGTTATCGTAGTAATGGCTCTAGATTTAAAAGGCTTTACTTTAGAAATGGCCGCAATTACTGGCGCTATAGTATGTGTGTTAACAGGTTGTTTAACAGAAAAACAAGCCTATGCAAGTATTGACTGGGTAACAATCTTCTTGTTTGCCGGTATGATGCCAGTGTCAGCAGCAATGGATAAAACTGGTGCGGGTAAACTTATCGCTGAATGGGTAGTAGGCGTAATGGGTGGTACTCCAAGTCCACTATTAGTAACTGGAATTTTATTTATCCTATCTTGTGGTTTAACACAATTTATGTCTAATACAGCATCAGCAGCTCTATTATGTCCGATTGGTGTATCAATAGCGAAGCAATTAGGCGCTAGTCCACATGCCGTATTAATGGCAATTGCCGTATCAGCATCTTGTGCATTTGCTACACCAGTAGGTACACCACCGAATACCTTAGTACTTGGTCCTGGGAACTATAAATTTATGGATTATGTGAAAGCCGGCACTGGTCTAGTAATAGTTGGATTTATCGTATCGTTGATGGTAATTCCAATGGTATGGCCATTCTTCCCAGCTAAATAAGAAAATACGTTTATAGTAACCGAGAAAACGCAAGCAATTGCGCTTTTCTTGGAGAATTTAAATTCAGAATATTGGGAAAACTTTTTAAACTAAAATAATCACTTTAAAAACATAATAAAATATTTAACGAAAATAAAAGAACTAAAATAAATTTAATAAATGTAATTTTAAAAATTGAAAGCATGCACTATGTGCTTTATATATAACTACCTACTAAAAAAGAGGAGGCAAATTAATGACAGCAGCAATCAAATGTCTGATTTTATTAGCAGTAGTTGCGTTATTTTTCGTAACAGAAATCATACCTTTAGCAATTACAGCTACAGCAGGCGCAATCGCTTGTGGGGTTATGGGTTTTATCCCAGTTAAGGCAGTTTTTAATGGTTTATCAAATTCTACAGTGGTACTTTTTGCTGGGATGTTCGTAGTTGGGGCAGCAATGTTCCATACAGGACTTGCACAAAAAGTAGGTACAACAGTAGTAAAAATGGCAGGTACAGGTGAAAATAGTTTAATGCTAGGAATTATGCTGGTAGGTTCAGCTCTTTCTTCAGTGCTATCTAACACAGGAACGGCAGCATGTTTGCTTCCCGTAGTATTAGGGATCTGTACAGCCGCAAAAATTCCAGCATCACGCCAATTAATGCCACTAGCATTTGCGTGTGGTTTAGGTGGAATTATTACTTTAGTAGGCACACCACCAAATATTATCGCAGCTGGTGCTTTAAAAGCAGCAGGGTTTGCTCCCTTTGGTTTTTTTGAATTTGCGTGGATTGGAATTCCAATTACTGTAGCAGGTATAGTTTATATGATGTTTATTGGTAAATATATGTTACCAAAAGTTGAGCTAAGTGCTGATCAAGAAATCGAACAAGAAATTGAAGCTAGCACAGCAAATCCAACTAAACAAATTATCTCTGGTGTTATTTTAGCAATTGTTATCGTAGTAATGGCATTAGATTTAAAAGGCTTTACTTTAGAAATGGCCGCAATTTCCGGCGCTGTTATTTGTGTATTAACAGGTTGTTTAACAGAAAAACAAGCCTATGCAAGTATTGACTGGGTAACAATCTTCTTGTTTGCCGGTATGATGCCAGTGTCTGAAGCAATGGATAAAACTGGTGCGGGTAAACTTATCGCTGAATGGGTAGTAGGCGTAATGGGTGGCAATCCAAGTCCGCTATTTGTAACAGCAATTTTATTTATCCTATCTTGTGGTTTAACTCAATTTATGTCAAACACAGCTTCTGCAGCTCTGTTATGCCCAATTGGTGTTTCGATTGCTAAACAACTAGGTGCAAGTCCACATGCGGTTTTAATGGCAATTGCCGTATCAGCATCTTGTGCATTTGCTACTCCAGTAGGTACACCACCAAATACTTTGGTGCTTGGCCCTGGTAACTACAAATTTATGGATTATGTTAAAGCCGGTACAGGTCTAGTAGTAGTTAGCTTTATCGTATCTTTGATAGTAATTCCAATGGTATGGCCATTCTTCCCAGGTAAGTAATTAATTAAGTAAGTATTTTTAAGAACTTAAGTAAGTATTTTGAAGTTGCAAAACAATCTAGATAGTAATATATTATAAACATAGTGATGCCCTATAAGAAGCGTGTGTAAGCACGTTTTTTATAGAAGTCTAAAAAACTGAAAATTAGCAAATGCTTAATAAATACAGAAAAGATTTATTAATTTAAATAAATATAAAAATAATTAAAAAAGCTAGAAAAAAAATAGGGAAACAGAAAAAGTGTTATAAAACTGCTTGGCAGTTTATATAAAAAATAAAAAAAGAGGGTGTTATCATGACGGCGGCAGTAAAATGTTTAATTCTTCTCTCGGTGGTGGCTCTGTTATTTATTACTGAACTTGTACCTTTGGCAATCACCGCGACGGCTGGAGCAATAGCTTGTGGAGTTTTGGGCTTTATTCCAGTAAAATCAGTATTTGCAGGTTTATCAAATTCTACAGTAGTTTTATTTGCGGGAATGTTCGTGGTTGGGGCAGCAATGTTCCACACTGGTCTTGCTCAAAAAATTGGTATAGGCGTAGTAAAAATGGCAGGCACCAGTGAAAATGGCTTAATGTTAGGGATTATGCTGGTAGGTGCGGGATTATCTTCTGTACTTTCTAATACTGGGACAGCAGCATGTTTAATGCCTGTAGTTTTAGGCATATGTGCAGCGGCAAAAATTCCTGCATCACGTCAATTAATGCCACTAGCTTTTGCAGCAGGATTAGGCGGAATCATTACCTTGGTAGGTACGCCACCGAATATTATTGCGGCTGGTGCCCTTAAAGCTGCTGGATTTACTCCTTTTGGTTTCTTTGAATTTGCTTGGATCGGAATTCCTGTTACAGTAGTAGGGATTATTTATATGATGTTTATTGGTAAACATTTATTGCCAAAAGCTGAATTAAATGCTGACCAAGAAATTGAACAAGAAATTGAGGCTAGCACAGCTAACCCAACTAAACAAATAATTTCTGGGACAATTTTGGCAATTGTAATCGTAGTAATGGCTATCGACTCTAAAATATTCACTTTAGAAATGGCAGCAATTACTGGTGCGCTAGTATGTGTATTAACTGGTTGCTTAACAGAAAAACAAGCCTATGCAAGTATTGACTGGGTAACAATCTTCTTGTTTGCCGGTATGATGCCAGTATCTGAAGCGATGGATAAAACAGGTGCGGGTAAACTTATTGCTCAATGGGTAGTAGGGATTATGGGTGGTTCACCAAGTCCGTTATTTGTAACAATAGTGTTATTTATTCTCTCTTGCGGCTTAACTCAGTTTATGTCCAATACGGCTGCAGCAGCGCTCTTATGTCCTATAGGAATTTCGATTGCAAAGCAATTGGGTGCTAGCCCACATGCAGTGTTGATGGCAATTGCAGTTGCTGCATCTTGTGCATTTGCAACTCCAGTAGGTACACCACCAAACACTTTAGTTCTCGGCCCTGGTAATTACAAATTTATGGATTATGTCAAAGCTGGTACCGGCTTAGTTGTGGTATCTTTTGTAGTTGCGATAATCGTAATTCCAATGGTATGGCCATTCTTCCCTGGCAAATAAAATTTTATTAAATAATAAAAGAGCATGTTTACTAGTGATTTAGCTAGTAAACATGCTCTTTTTCTTAGGTTACTATAGATTTGTTGTAGCTTACTTGTCGTTTTCTTTTACTTCTGTCGCAGCGGTTTCGTTTTTGTTATTATGACAACCAGTACAAGCATCACAAGGATCTTGACATGCGTCACAGTTAATATGTTTAAACCAGGCCTGTAAAGCAATTTTGCCGATATATAAAGCCGAAAGAACGACTAAGCCGACTACTAACCATTTTTCCATAATGCAACTCCTTTATATTTAGAAGCCCAAATGACTACCTAATTGGAATATTAAAAAAGAAACTAACCAAGCTAACAAGAGGCTGTATGTAGCTGTAAATAAAGGCCATTTCCAGCTAGCTGTTTCTCGGTAAATAATCGCTAAAGTTGCCATGCAAGGGGTATAAAGTAAAACGAAAAATATTAGCGACAAAGAAACTAGCGGACTTAACGTAGGATCTGCTTGTAAAGCCAAAGCTAAAGTTTGGGAGTCGTTTTCTATATTGCCAACACTGTAAATTGTGCCTAAAGTACTGACTAAAACTTCCTTAGCGCTAAAAGCTGATAGCAAAGCAACACCTATTTTCCAATTAAAACCTAAAGGCGCGATTACTGGTTCGACAAATTTGCCGATTTGGCCAGCATAGCTTTGAGCAATTGTTTCAGCATGTTGTTGTTGCTCTAATTTATTTATTTCTTGAGATAGTAGTTCTCGATGGGAATTATCAGAGATTTGTTCAATTTGTAAAGTTAGATTTTGAATGTTTTGGTCGTAATTTTGTGAGAAATTAAGCTCGGTAGGGTTATTAGTTAGAAACCAAATCAAAATCGAGGAAGCCAGAATAATCGTGCCAGCTTTTTTGATATATAATACAGCGCGTTCCCACATTTGCAGGAGAATACTTTTATATGTGGGCATTCGATAAGGCGGCATTTCCATAAGAAAAGCCTCTGTTTTCCCGGGAAATAAGGTTTTGCGAAACAATTTAGCGAGTAAGATGGCAATTAGTACACCAGCAATGTAAATAAGAAACAAGATACTACCAGCAATATTATCGCTAAAAAAAGCACCTATTAGCAAGGTATAGACCGGTAGACGAGCACTACAACTCATAAAAGGCGAAACCAACATGGTCACAAAACGGTCGTGTTTGTTTTCGAGTGTTCTAGTACCCATTATTGCAGGAACTGTGCAACCAAATCCTAAGAGCAGTGGAATAAAAGATTTACCATGTAAGCCAACTAAACACATTACCCGATCCATTAGAAAAGCGGCGCGCGCCATATAACCAGTTCCTTCAAGGATGGCAATTCCAAAGAATAACAGTAAGATATTAGGTAGAAAGACAATTACACCACCTACGCCACCAATAATTCCGTCGACGATAAGATCGTTAAGTTCACCTGCGGGAATTAATATGCGTACTTGATTGCTAAAAAGACTAATTGCATCTTCAATTAATCCTTGGGGATAAGCCCCTAAAGTAAAAACCATATTAAATAATAACCACATAAAAAATAAAAAAATAGGCAAGCCTATATATTTATGCGTAAGAATTTTATCGATTTTATCTGAAAGGGTAGGTTTATGACAGTGGGTAGTTTCAATCGCGGCTTGCAAAATATAATTGATAAATTCATATTTTTTTCCAGTGATATACAAACTGATATCCTCAGCTAATTCTCCCGTCAAAGTCGTGCGTAATTTTTGAATTTCACACATGATATTTTCAGGGATTAATGGTAGATTTTGAAGGGTGAACAACGCGGCGTCGTTTTCGAGCAATTTAAGAGCTAACCACCGAGGTGGAATATTGGCAGGGATAACTAATGGCTCAAGCAACTGAATTATGTTGCTAATGCTTTTTTCTAATTGGCAACCATAATCAATTTTAAAATTACTTGACTTAAGTTCAGTTGTTAAAGTTTCGAGAATTTCTTGGGTGCCAACTTGCTTGCTGCCGATGGCTGTAACTATCTTTAATCCTGACAACGTAGTTGCGAGATTAGTTATGTCAATTTTTGTACCTTGAATTTGGGCAGCATCGATCATATTTAAAACTAATAACATGGGTTTTTCTAGCTCTAATAACTCTAGAGTCAGAAATAAATTGCGATATAAATTGCTGGCATCGATTACATTTATTATTACTGCCGGATTATCTTGAAGCAGATAATTACGAGCTACCAATTCATCTTCAGCCGTAGCGGCAAGACTATAAGTGCCAGGTAAATCGACAATGTTAAAAGTAGTTTCTTTAAACCGAGCTTTACCAACTCTTTTTTCGACTGTTACTCCTGGATAATTTCCCACCCGTTGATTGGCGCCAGTAAGATTGTTGAAAATAGTAGTTTTGCCAGCATTAGGATTACCAGCCAAGGCAACGGGAATGTTTGAAAACATATTGATGCATTCCTCCAATGTAAGTTGTTTGAAATAAGTGTCCTATGACAAAGCCTGGACTACGATAGTAGCAGCTTCGCGTTTACGCAAGGAAAGATTGAAGTGCTTGATTTTTATTTCTAAAGGATCGCCTAAGGGAGCGTACTTTTGAATTAAAATTTCTACGCCTGGAACGATACCCATAGTCATCATTTTTTGTTTTAAAGAACAATCGCCAATTAATTGATGCACAGTACAAAGATCCCCGGCTTTTAATTCGCTTAATAACATAAAATAGCCTCCTTAGATGAAAAAATTTTTCAATTACACCAACATTATAATTGGAAATGAAAAACATTGTCAATAGGCTTAGTTGATAAATAAAAAAGATAAAAAGTATTGACATTGCCTTGATTTTATAATATACTAATTAAGTAATAAATTTAACGGGGCGTGGCTCAGCTTGGTAGAGCACCTGTCTTGGGAACAGGGGGTCGCAGGTTCGAATCCTGCCGCTCCGACCAGTTTAATATTTAACACTTGCGTAAGCAAGTGTTTTTTGTTTTCACTGATAATTGTTTGTAAAATATACTATTTATTGGTATAATGTCTTATTAGGATAGGAATAAAGGAGGGGTTTTTTTGCAAGACGAATCTTTTAAAGATACATTAAATAATGAAACAAAAATTGCTGATGATGTGGTACGCTTGATTGCAGGTTTGGCAACTACAGAAGTTGAAGGTGTAGTTGGAATGAGTTCCGGACTAATAGCTAACTTAGCTCAGTTATTAGGCAAAGAAGACTTTTCTAAAGGCGTTAAATGTTATATAAAGGAAAATACTATTGCTCTTGATGTATATGTTATTGTTCAATATGGATACCGAATTCCTGATGTTGCAGTTGCGATTCAACGGCAAGTAAAAGCACAAGTTGAGAGTATGACAGGTATGGAAGTAATTGAAGTAAATGTAAACATTCAAGGTGTTAGTGTGCCTAAAAAAGTAACTTCAATCTTTGAAGAATAGGAGATGAGTGTAGTGGGTATAATTGTAAGGTTTTTTATGTTTACATATGCTGCCCTTGGGTTAGGTATAGCAGTGGGAACTCTTTTAGTAGCGACACAAGCGTTAGATTTACAATTTATCTATCAACAACTTAATAATTATATCGGCAGATGGGAGCTAATTTTGACGGCAACGATTTGGAGTATTCTCTCTTTAAGTTTACTGATAATTGCTATTTGGGGCAAACATGACAAGGCAATGTTAGTACAAGTAACCGAATATGGCAAAGTTCATATGAGTGTTGAGGCTTTGCAAAAATTAATTGAAAAATATGTCAAAAAAATTGCTGGCTTACATAACATCAAATCAGAAATTAAGCACAATGAACAATTGATTAGTATAAAAATAATGGCAGATGCTTTGCCAGAGTGTAAAGTTGCAGAAGTCACAAAAACAATTCAAGAAAATGTTAGTCAAGGTATACAAGAGAGTATTGGCAGAGCTGTAAATAGCATTGAAGTATATATACAAGATATAAATAATCAACCTAAATAGTCATACCGGTGGGGGGAGAAATTGTGGATTGGAAAGAAATATTATTAAATTTACTACAAACACATAGAGCTAGAGTGGCAGGGATTTTAGTCGGATTGCTAATTGGAACTTTGTTTTTAATTTTAGGTTTCTTTAAAACACTATTTCTACTATTATGTATGCTAGTTGGTTATTATATTGGTAATAAAATTGACCATAAAGAGGATTTATTAAGATTATTAGATAAAATATTACCGCGCAGGTACTATTAAATTAGGAAAGAGGATTAATTATTTATGAAACGTAGGTTGGCTAGAGAAATAGCATTGCAAACATTATTTCAATTTGATTTTTCGGATATTGATAAGAATACCGCTTTATTTGCAGTCTGTTGTGAACGGGGTGTAGATGAAAGTGAAGAAGATTTACAATATACGCATACCTTAATAGATGGTGTTTTAGCTAATAAAGAAGCTATTGATGCTGCAATAATTAAGTATGCTAATAATTGGAAATTAGAACGTATGGCTAGTGTAGAGCGTAATATTTTACGACTTGCTATTTATGAAATGTTTTATGCAACAGAGCCCTTAACGGCCAATATTATTATTAATGAGGCAATTGAAATATCGAAAATATTTGGCAATGATTTTTCCTCTAAATTTATTAATGGTATTCTAGGAAATATGGCTAATGAACGGAAATAAAAAAGAAGTTTTTTTAGGTTTTGATACAAGCTGTTATACTACTAGTTTGGCAATAATCGATAATCAAGAGCAACTAATAGCTAATGAAAAAACCATATTAGCTGTTAAAGCTGGTAAAAAAGGTTTAGCACAATCGGAAATGGTGTTTGAACATACGCGTAATTTGCCTGAATTAATTGAAAAATTAAGTTGGCAGAATTTTTTGGTGCGAGCAATTGGGGTATCTGCCAGACCTCGTCCACTGGTTGACTCATATATGCCAGCTTTTTTAGTAGGCAAAGGTATGGCACGTAGTTTAGCTCAAATATTAAATGTGCCCCTATATACTACCAGTCATCAAGAAAATCACCTGTATGCGGGATTGTGGTCAGCGGGTTTGACGGTTACGGAACCAGTACTTTTGGTTCATCTATCAGGCGGAACTACAGAATTTATTAAAGTTCAGAAAAACTCTGATAAAGCAAGGATGCAGTTAGGTGATTTTAACTTTAACTTATTAGCAGCGACTGGAGATATTAGCGCCGGCCAATTCATAGATCGTGTTGGCGTAGCCTTAGGTCTGAAATTTCCTGCTGGAAGTCATTTAGAAAAACTAGCTCAGCAAGCGGAATTTAAAAATTTAGAAATCCCGATAGCAGTAAGGAAAGGTCAAATTAGCTTTTCAGGTCCGTGCACAGCTGCATTAAGATTGCTAGCAGGCAAAGACTCACCGGAACCAGCTGAATTGGCTTATGCCGTTATAGAGGCAATTGCTATTAGCCTATATAGAAGCTTGAGATATTTAGCAGCCACTTATAATTTGAAAAAAGTGTTATTGGTAGGTGGTGTTGCCAGTAATATTTATATTCGGGATTTTCTACAAAAGTCATTGTTGAAATATAATTTAGAAGTATATTGGGCTCAACCAGAATTTAGTACTGATAATGCGGTAGGTTGCGCAGTATTGGCGAAACGCAAATGGAATGGTGAAAATGCTTAATTTAACTACCAAAATATATACAATTAGCGAACTCAATAGTATGATAAAAACTATCTTGCAACAAGAAGAATTATTACAATATATTCAAGTGCAAGGTGAAATATCGAATTATAAAAGGTATGCTTCCGGGCATGCTTATTTTACAATTAAGGATGCAAATAGCAACTTAAAAGCAGTTATATTTAATAGTCGGGTGCAAAAACTAAATTTTCAGCCCGTAAATGGAATGCAAATTGTAGCTCTGGGGAGTATTACCGTCTATGAACGCGATGGCGTTTACCAATTAATGGTAGAGAGAATTCTGCCGTCTGGACAAGGTGATATGCAGTTGCTGTTTGAACGTCTAAAAGCTAAGTTTGAGCAGGAAGGATTGTTTGCTACTCAGCATAAAAAATCTCTACCACTGGTACCCAAAGCTATTGGGGTAATCACGTCACCTGATGGGGCTGCTATTCGGGATATTATTAAGGTATCGAAGTTGCGCTACCCAGGTGTAAAAATATATCTAGCCCCAGTAAGAGTCCAAGGCTTGCAAAGCGAAGCGGAGATTAACCAAGCAATAGATTTGTTAAATCGAATCCCTAACATAGAAGTGATTATTTTAGGTCGTGGTGGTGGCTCGAAAGAAGACTTATGGGTATTTAATTCTGAAAGTGTAGTTCGGAAAGTTTATGCTTCGCGAATTCCGATTATTTCAGCTGTAGGGCATGAGATAGATACAACTTTAGTTGATTATGTGGCTGATGTAAGAGCGGCAACGCCTTCGCAGGCAGCGGAATTAGCAGTACCCGTTTATCAAGTTTTGCAAGAGAAGGTTGCGCGGTTACAAAAGCTTGCGGTACAGCTACAAAAGCAACGCTTGTTAAGATTACGTTTCCGCGTTGAAGCTTGTCAAAATAACTACATTTTTCGGAATCCACAACTTGTTTTTCGCAAATATCGCCAAAATCTAGTTCAAAAACAAGAACAGTTGATTAAACTTAGCTCTGAATTATTGAACCTTAAACAACGTAAATATCGTGAGTTATTAATTAAATTAGAAGCAAGTAGTCCTTTAAAAGTACTAGCCAGAGGTTTTGCTTGCATAACTTCTGAAGGAGAAATTGTAAGAAGGATCGCGCAAATAAAACCACAAGCTCAATTAGAACTTACTTTAATTGATGGAGTGATATTAGCAGAAGTTTTAGAACTCAGAAAAAATGGGAGATAGATGATGGTTAGAAGAAAAAAAACTGTGACTGCAGAAGAAAAAACTTTTGAGGAGCTTTTAGAAGAGTTAGAGCAAGCTGTGCAGATCTTAGAAAATAACGAAATTCCTTTGGAAGAAAGTATACAGCTGTTTGCTAAGAGTATGAAACTAGCTAAGATTGCTGGTGATAAATTACAATTAGCCGAACAAAGTGTGGAACAAATAATTTTTAATGAGCAGGCCGAGATTGAGTATCGGGAATTTGCGGAGGAAAATTTAAAATGATTGATTTTAAAAGATATTGTGCTGAAAAAATTGAACTAATAAATGCTTATCTCGAAAATTGTTTAAAGGAAGGAAGTATTTCTAATATTGAACAGGCGATGCGCTATAGTCTGCTAGCTGGGGGGAAAAGACTAAGACCATTATTGCTAATGGCTACAGTTGATGTTGTTGCTGGCAAAAGTCAGCAATATTTACCAGTAGCAGCGGGACTAGAGATGATACATACTTATTCTTTAATACATGATGATTTGCCAGCGCTGGATAATGATGATTATCGTCGTGGTAAATTAACTAACCATAAAGTTTTTGGTGAAGATATTGCTATTTTAGCGGGTGATGCCTTATTGACTGCTGCATTTGAATGTGTGGCCACACAAAAATTTGTAGACTCACAACTGTTAGTGGAATTAGTGGGCGATATTGCTAAAGCGGCAGGCCGTTTGGGAATGGTAGGTGGGCAAACGCTAGATGTTCAAGCTAACGGCGAATTTTTAAATTGCGCGGCATTACAAAAAATGCATGAGGGCAAAACTGGTGCTTTATTTAAGGTTGCTATTGTTTCAGGGGGAAAATTAGCAGGAGCTAATCCAGAACAGTTATTGGCTTTAGAAAAGTTTGCAACTCTGTATGGTCTTGTTTTTCAAATTACCGATGATATTTTAGATGTGGAAGGTGAATTTGCGGATTTAGGTAAACCAGTAGGTAGTGATGTTCGTAATGGTAAGGTAACCTATGTATCTGCTTATGGTTTGCAAGGAGCTAAAGACTTGGTGCTGACACTAACACAGGAAGCGAAAGCTGAATTAAATATTTTTGGGGATAAGGCAGAGTTGTTAATTGCCTTTTTACACCAATTATTAACAAGGAAGAACTAACTTTAGATAAGTTAGGGGGAATGAACTAGATTATGAGTCTATTAGAAACGATAAATTCACCAGCAGATTTGAAAAAAATTGCCAAAGAAGATCTGCATAAATTAGCACAAGAGCTAAGGGATTTTTTGGTAAGTAACGTAGCTAAAACAGGGGGACATTTAGCTCCTAACTTAGGGGTAGTGGAGTTAACTTTAGCGTTGCACTATATTTTTAGTACCCCAGAAGATAAAATTGTGTGGGATGTAGGTCATCAGGCTTATGTTCATAAAATTATAACGGGGCGACGGCAGGATTTTCATACTTTAAGGCAATATCAAGGCGTATGTGGTTTCCCGAATCGCAAAGAAAGTGTACATGACGCTTTTGGTACAGGACATTCGAGCACCTCAATTTCAGCAGCTTTGGGGATGGCAGTAGCAAGAGATTTGCAGGCTGAAGATTATAATGTGGTTGCTGTAATAGGTGATGGGGCTTTAACTGGCGGAATGGCCTTGGAAGCTCTAAATAGTGCTGGCGATATGGCCAGACGTCTGATTGTAGTTTTAAATGACAATGAAATGTCTATTGCTAAAAATGTTGGGGCAATGTCTGAATATTTATTTAGAATGCGTACTGCGCCCACCTATTCGCGGATAAAAAGAGACGTGGAGCTGATCTTAAAAGGCATACCAACTATTGGGGATCGGTTAGCACGAACTGCAGAACGGGTTAAGGATAGTTTGAAATATTTATTGGTACCTGGGATGTTATTCGAAGATTTAGGCTTTACTTATATTGGACCTGTGGATGGGCATAATCTAGAAAATTTATTATTGGTTTTAGAAGAAGCCAAAAAAATAAATGGCCCAGTATTGGTACATGCAATAACCTGTAAAGGCAAAGGCTATAAACCAGCTGAGCTTAATCCAGATAAATTTCATGGAATTAGCCCTTTTTGCGTCCAAACAGGGGAAAAACTGCTAAGTGCTAATCCAGCACCAACTTATACAGAAGTTTTTAGTAATACTTTGCTAGAAATAGCACAACAAGATAGTAAAGTAGTGGCTATTACAGCAGCAATGCCTGACGGAACAGGGCTAAGAGCTTTTTCAAAAGCTTTTCCAACACGCTTTTTTGACGTGGGCATTGCGGAGCAACATGCTGTAACTTTAGCTGCGGGCATGGCGGCTCAAGGTCTTAAACCAGTGGTGGCGCTATATTCAACTTTTGCACAAAGAGCATATGACCAAATTTTACATGATATCTGTCTCCAAAATTTGCCAGTAGTTATAGCTTTGGATCGAGCTGGTTTAGTAGGTGATGATGGTGCGACTCATCATGGAGTCTTTGATATGTCTTTTCTCGGACATATTCCGAATATGACAATTATGGCGCCTAAAGATGAAGCGGAGCTACGAGCAATGCTCTTTACGGCATTTAGTTTGGCTAGACCAGTTGCGATTCGCTATCCTAGAGGCAATGGAGAAGGGGCTCAGCTAGAACTGGTGCCTAAACAAGTACCGCTAGGTAAGGCAGAAATTTTAAAAACTGGGGAGCAGCTTATGCTAGTGGCAGTGGGGAATGTGAGTTATCTGGCTTTAGAAGCTGCTAAGCAATTAACAGACAGCGGATTTAGTTGTGGCGTAGTCAACGTTCGTTATGTGAAGCCTTTTGATCAAGAATTATTTTTACAATTAATAGCGCAGGGTAAAAAATTGGTAGTTTTAGAAGAGGGGATTTTAGCAGGTGGATTTGGAAGTAATCTATTGGCTTGCTTAAATAAATCTCAACAAATAACCAAACACAATTTTTTGCAGATTGGAATTGACGATAAATTTGTACCGCATGGTAGCAAGGAATTATTATACACGAGTCTGAATTTAGATGTGGCAAGTTTAGTTGCGCGAGTTCGGAAATTTATTGAGGATGGAGCCTAATGAAGAAAGAAAGAATAGATAGCTTGTTATTTAATCGAGGTTTGTTTCCTAGTCGCGAAAGAGCAAGAGCTGCGATTATGGCGGGACGAGTTTTGGTAAATATGCAAAAAGTTGATAAAGCGGGCAGTATGGTTGATCCAAACGCTGAAATCCGCTTGATTGGGGAAAATTTGCCTTATGTAAGTCGTGGTGGCTTAAAATTAAAAAAAGCGATAGATGCTTTTGCACTTGACTTTCAAAGTAAAATTGTTGCAGATATTGGCGCCTCTACAGGCGGATTTACAGATTGTGCTTTGCAACATGGGGCGCGCAAAGTTTATGCAATTGATGTAGGTTATGGGCAGTTAGCTTGGAGTTTGCGTACCGATGAGCGGGTAGTCAACTTAGAGAGAACTAATGTAAGATATTTAGAAGCTGGGTTAGTACCAGAAAAAATAGATATAGCAACTATTGATGTAGCTTTTATCTCTTTGGAGAAAATCCTAATAAAAGTAAAAGAATTATTAAATACTACGGGCTATATCGTTGCTTTAATTAAACCACAGTTTGAAGCTGGACGAGAGTTTGTCGGTAAAAAAGGTGTGGTACGAGAACCAAACGTACATCGTCAAGTTATCAATAAAGTAATCGAACATAGTCAAGAATTAGAGTTACAAGTTTTAGGTTTAAGTTTTTCACCAGTTAAGGGTCCAGAAGGCAACATTGAATATTTATTGTTCTTAACGAATTCACGCCAACTACCAGCATATGAGTATAATGTTGATTTGGTAGTTAGTGCCGCACATGATTCTTTGAGTAACAGTTAGGAGTGGGCATAATGTCTAAGACGGTATTTGTTTTCCCTAATCTAACTAAACCGCAAGTATTAGAAAGCTTAGAGATGGTGCTGCAGTTTTTGGGTGAAGGTGGAGTTCAAGTAGTGTTACCCACAGATTTAGCACGCCAATATGGAACTTTAAGTTTTAGTGAAAAAATTAAAGAAGGCCCCGCAGCGATAAATTTAGCTATTTCTTTAGGTGGCGATGGGACATTGTTGCGAATGGTAAAATGTGTTGCTCCCTATAAAATTCCTGTTTGCGGAGTTAATATGGGTCAATTAGGATTTTTAGCGGAATTAGAGTTACCTAAATTACGCGAGCAATTGCAAAGTATTTTGACTGGGAAATTTACTATTGAAAACAGAAGTATGCTTAAAGCCTGCTTGATAAGAAAAGAGCGGCAAGTAAGCTGTGTGCATTCGTTAAATGATATTGTCATTGCGCGCGGTAGTAGTTTACAGATGTTACGTTTATATGTTGATTTTAATAATGGGAGTCGGGTTAAGTACCCTGTAGATGGGTTGATTTTTGCGACCACGACGGGTTCGACAGCGTACTCTTTATCGGCAGGAGGACCGATTGTCCATCCTAGCTTAGATGCAATGTTAATCACGCCAGTTTGTGCTCATGCACTCTATACACGACCATTTGTAGTTAGCATGTCTGAACAAATTTTAGTTAGCTTAGCTCTAGATACCGAAGAAGTAGTATTATCGGCAGATGGAGTGACCTTTGAAAAAATGCTCAAGGGTGACAAATTAGCTATTTCGAGCAGTGAATTCAAAATACCCTTTGTACATGTGGCAAGTCAAGACTATTATGCTACTTGGCAGACGAAGCTGCGTAGAGGTGAAGATAGTGCAAACTTTTAAACCAGTAACAGTTGCACAATTATTTATGAGGCCCAAACTAACTACTGCCGAGGTAATTGTAGATGCTACCTGTGGCAATGGGCATGATTGCTTGTTTTTGGCTAAGCATAGCCAGCCAGAGGCCCAAATTTATGCCTTTGATATACAAACACAAAGTATCTTAAATTCTAAGAAACTTCTTGCGCAAAATTGTTTAGATAATAAGGTAGAATTTTATCAAGAGAATTTTGTAAATATAAAAAAATATGTGGATAAAAAGCTGGATTTGGTAGTTTTTAATCTGGGTTATTTACCCGGTGAAAATAAAAATATTACTACTTGTGTAAATGACTTATGTTTGACAATTCCCTTAATAGTGGAGCTGTTATCGATTCAAGGGATAATTATTATCGTGAGTTATCCAGGACATGAACAAGGCAAAAAAGAATTTATTTGGTTGGAAAAATATTTACCAGAATTATCAAATAAGGTGTATAATGTTGGTAAATATCAATTATTTAATCATCAAAAACCTAGTCCAATAGTGTATATTGTTGAAAGAGTATAGGGAGGGTGTTATTTATGAAGAACATGCGACATGCCAGAATCAGAGAGATTATCCAATCTAAGGTTATTGAAACTCAAGATGATTTGACAAAAGCTCTAAAAGAAATGTCTATTGATGTAACGCAAGCAACTGTTTCGCGGGATATTAAGGAACTTATGTTGATCAAGGTTCCAATGGGCGATGGCTGTTATCGTTATGCTTTCCCCACCGACCAAGCAACGATGTTCTCGCAAGCTAGAATGGCTCGGACCTTCCAAGATTCAGTGGTTAGCATTAAAGCCAGTGAAAATATTATTGTGTTTAAAACTTTACCAGGGACTGCGCAAGCTGTTGCCTACAACATTGATTATGTAAAATGGCCAGAAATATTAGGTACTGTTGCTGGAGATGATACTATTTTTGTAGTGGTCGCAGATAAAAATTGTGTAGATAGTTTAATTGCTAAATTTAGAGAGATTATATAAAACGAAAAAGCTTAGTGTTGGCGGAGGTTAACTATGTTAGAATGGCTATCTGTTTATAATTTTGCTTTAATAGAACAGGTAAAAATAGAATTTTCCAGAGGTTTTAATGTGCTAACGGGTGAAACAGGCGCAGGAAAATCTATTCTATTAGATGCGGTAAGTACGATTTTAGGGGCGCGTAGTTCCATAGAGAACATCCGAGAAACTTGCGACTATTATCGTATTCAAGCGCTTTTCAACATCGCTAACCTTAGCCACATTCAAGAGTGGTTGAGTGAAAAAGGTTTTGAGGTAACAGAAAGCGAATTGCTAATAACCCGAAAACTCAACAAAAATGGGAAAAATTTTA
Source organism: Succinispira mobilis DSM 6222 (assembly GCF_000384135.1). Lineage (NCBI taxonomy): Bacteria > Bacillati > Bacillota > Negativicutes > Acidaminococcales > Acidaminococcaceae > Succinispira > Succinispira mobilis. The sequence goes on along the minus strand of NZ_KB913028.1, from coordinate 1,869,034 downwards.
TTGATATTAACGGGGTGCAGGTAACTTTAGCGACCTTAAGAGAGTTAGGGGCGCTACTGGTAGATATGCATGCTCAAAATAACAATCAGCTCTTAGTGCAAGCTGGCTATCAGTTGGAATTGCTTGATTTTTCCTTAACGGAACAGGAACAGAAAATCTTAAAGGCTTATAAAAATATTTTTGAGCAATACAACAAAGCGGAGAAAGAGTTACAAGAGGTGCGAAATAGTTTGCGAGCTCGCGAGCAAAGAATGGATATTTTGCGTTGGCAAATTCAAGAAATCACCAATGTTGCACCTAAGCTAAATGAATATGAACAACTAGAGCTAGAAAGTAAGCGGTTGGGCAATTTAGAAAAAATTCGTCAAAATTTACAAGAAGCTACATTTTTATTAGAAAAACCTCAAGGTGGCGGGATATTAGAAGATTTAGTACGTTTAAATAGCAAGTTGGAAAATTTAGCGAGATACGAACCGAAGTTTCAAGATTTTGTTAAAAGCATGCAAGACTGGCAGTACTTAATACAAGAAGTGAAATTAGAACTGCTAGATTATTATGAACAAAGTGAAAGCAAACCGATAAATTTGGAAAAAATACAACTGCGGTTGGATGAGTTATATAAATTATATAAAAAATATGGTAGTTATGAAGCAACCATGCTTTTTTTTAAATCGGCCCAAGAAGAATACTCTAGCTTAGAAACTATAGAAGAAAACATTAAGGGGTTAGAAGAGCAACTAGGAAAACTACAAGCACAATTAGAAGTAAAAGCTAGTAATCTTAGTTTAGTCCGTCAAAAAGCTGCAGAAAAGCTGTCCAGTGCTGTCCAAGAACATTTACGGGATCTAGCAATGCCCCAAGCAGTTTTTAAAATACAAGTTATTCCGCAGTCGGACTTCGGAAAATTTGGTAGAGATGATGTGCAACTCTTGTTTTCAGCTAATTTGGGTCAACAACTTAGGCCGGTAGCTAAAGTGGCTTCGGGTGGTGAGTTATCCAGAATATTTTTAGCCTTAAAAACAGTTCTGATGCGTAACTTTAATTATTCTACAATGATTTTTGATGAAGTAGATACAGGTGTTAGTGGCTTAACTGCACAACGTATGGCGGAAAAACTAGTTTTGATTTCTAAAACTTGTCAGGTGATATGTGTGACACATTTGCCACCGGTAGCGTGTATGGCTGATACACATTTGTGTATCAAAAAATATCAAACCACTGATAATACCATGACTCAAGTAAACAGCTTGGATTTAGCCGGGAAAATTGCGGAAATATCGAATATGATGGCTGGCGATAGTCAGACGGATTTAACTAAAGATAGTGCGGCACAAATGCTAAAAATAGCTCAGGAACGAAAACTCTTTTTACGGGGCTATTAAATTGCGGGGGAAAAATGGAATTAAAAGAAACTAAAATTCAATCGGTTAGTAAGTTTTCTGGCAATATAATTGATGTTTATCAAGATCAAGTACGCTTGCCTAATGGTAAGTTGGCTAGTAGAGATGTAGTTAGGCATTGCCAGGCTGTAGTTGTAGTGCCGATATTACCAAATGGGGATATTGTGTTTGTCGAACAATACCGCTACCCCTTGCAAGAAGTCCTCTTAGAATTACCAGCAGGTAAGTTGGATGCTGGTGAAGAACTATTAACTTGTGCAGAGCGGGAATTAGTCGAAGAAACAGGTTATCGGGCTGAAAAAATGCAGTATTTAGGCAAAATAGCTACAACTCCAGGGTTTTGCGATGAAATAATCCATGTGTTTTTAGCGGAAAAGTTGATAGCTGGTCTTGCCTGTCCAGATAGTGATGAGTTTTTGCAGGTGAAAATTCTGACATCCGCAGCTGTGAAGAGTGCTATTCAGACGGGAAGTCTATATGATAGTAAAAGCCTTGCCGCTTTATACCTGCAGGAAATATCTTGCAAAAAAACTTGACAAAAATTATAAATATGATATAATTTTTTATGTTAGTGAAATCTAACACGATATGCCGAAGTGGCGGAATTGGCAGACGCACCTGACTCAAAATCAGACGTGGCTCCCCACGTGCCGGTTCGAGTCCGGCCTTCGGCACCATGAATATTTGACCTCTTACAATTTGTAAGAGGTCTTTTTATATTGTATTGTAAAGAAAGAGCTGTAGCTAACAACAGATTTATCTTGCTAGCTACAGCTCTTTCTTTTTTTTTTTTGGTATCTAAATATTGTTGTGGTGTGTGGCAAGTTTCTGCATATCAGAACATATTTTGTTCGATGTCATATGTTGTGAGGGAACAAGAAATAAATCTAATTAGGCGCTGTTAAGAATATACAAACTCATTATTAAATATATGACCGGAATAATGATAAGTATCGTTAACACAGGCTAAGCAAAATTTTGCTTAGTGTCAGAAAAATTAAAGATAAGCAAAACCTTAAAGCAATTATCTTGATGTGTGAAAATTGCTTGGCCTTGATATTTGTTTAAAAAAGCTTTGAGCGAATGGATGCCAATGCCATGACCTTTTACTAGCGTTTTGGGAAATCCGTCTGTATCAAACAAGACTTCACCTGCGTAATAGTTTTCAATTATTACAGCTAATTGTGTGGCGTCAGCCTGGGCGATTATTTTTAGCCAACGATTTTCTAGCGCTTGCTTTTTAGTTGCGTTAATCGCATTTTCTAGTAAATTGGACAAAATAATGGAAAAATCATTTTCGGCAATAGGCAGTTTAGCGGGAATATTTATCTTGTGCTCAACTTGAATAGCATAACCTTGAGCACGACTGATGTAAACAGAAAGAGCGGTGTTAATGAGCGTGTTTTTACAAAACTGGACAATTCTAGTTTCTTCTAATTCTTGGTTTAAACCATCAATAAGGAGCAAGGCAGAAGTTAGATCTTGTTCGCGAATTAACGTATTTAATAATTGTAATTGATGACGCATATCATGGCGCATAATATTTAGCTTTTTCTCTGTTTCTTCCACTAAATTAAATTGTTCTTTTAAAGAAGTAATTTGAACGCCCAACAATTTGTTATTATGGGCTAATTCAAAACGTTTTTCCAAAGTTTTAAGATCGACATGAATGCAACGGCAAATTACAAAAAATGATAGGCCGAAAGAAAAACGTGAAATTAGTTGAAACCAAGAATCAATCCGACTTTCATGTAAGGCTAAGAACATGTTGTTTAAACACAGCAAAAGCGGTAGGGGATAAATGGTTTGCCAGTAGAAATTATCATTAACCGAATGATAAGCCACAAAGACATTTTTAAGAATTTTCCGCAAGGGAATAAAAGATAAGGCAAATAAAATTAAATAAAAAATCGTCTGTAGAGTTAACAGCCAGTAAGGTGAGTAATTATGGTAAGTTGTTAAAACAACGATCACCATAGTTGCTAAAGTATGTAAAAGGAAAGAATAAATTCCTTGCATGCCTAAAATAAAGAGATGTTGTGCAGTTCTGTTTTTGATAATAGCAAGATTAATGAAAAAATAAGGAAAGGCACAAATAATCAACATTAATTTATATATTAAAAATTTAGAACCGAAAATTTGAAAAACATAGGTTAAAATTATAATTTTGCTAATAAACCAGACAAGATAAAATTTAAAGAGCCGCTGTTTATCAACGGCGGTAACAAAGTTCGCGAAAGGTAAATAGCGAATTGCTATTCCAGGCAATTGAGCAATTGCCAAACAAATGGCTAAGAAAAATGCTAACATAGGACCTCACCTTTTATTTTGTTAAAAAATATTCAATATAAGCTTGCTTGACGGAGAGTTTTTTACGACGGCTAATAGGAATCCGGGCACCAGTTTTTAACAGGAAATCGGTTTCTTGGAGGTTGGCGACATAGTCCAAGTTGAGAATTAACTTATGATAACACTCAATAAAGCGTCGATCCGTTAAGAGATTATTTGCGAAATAGGCATAAGAATCACTAACTGGCAAGACTTGGGTGGTGAGGTGCAAGTTTATTGAACGACTATTATTGTACTCTAGATAAATAAGCTCCCGAAAAGCGACCATTAAAGGGGTTTTTTCGCTGGTTACAGCTAGAGAACGTTTATCTAGAGCTAATTTTTCCCAACAGTAGTCTAGAGTTTTATACAGACGTCCTAAGTTTAAATTTAAGGGTTTAAGCAGATAACCACAGGCTTGCACGTCATAACCATCTAAGAGATGTTCTTGACTGGAAGTGAAAAAAATAATTTGACAATTCTTATCAAGGTTTCTGATTTTTTTAGCCAATAGTATGCCATTAAGTCCACCCATATAGATATCCAAAAAAATTAGGCTAAAAGTATTGGGGGTGAAATTTTGCCAAAATTCTTCTCCACTGGCAAATTCTTGCAAGTTTAAAGCGGGGGAAGATAAATTGCGATGTTGGTAAAAATATTGGCCGATTAGTTGTTTGGCAAGTTTACGTTCAACTGCTAAATCATCAACAATTGCGATTTGCAAGAATAGAGCCTCCTTTTTAGTTTTTTATAAATTATACACCAAAATTATTGTTACTACTACCAGTTTTGCAGAAAATAAACCAGTTATCCCAAAAAAGTTGCCAACGTAAAAAAAAAATGTTACTTTATACAGTGGCTTAGGACACGAAAGCATTTCGATGAATAGCTTAGGCGCTAAGCGATAAAATTTTTAGGTTTTGCTATTGCGATTACAACTAAAGAGAATCTTTTAAATGATAATTAATAACTTAATCTAAGCATATAAGCAGCGGTAAATACAACAAAATACAATAAAGATTAAAAAATACAATAAAGATTAAAAAATACAATAAAGATTAATAATAAGTACTAACAAGGAGGCGGATAAAAGTGGAAGAATATCAAATTGCCTTTGGGGTAGATGCTAATTACGTAAAATATGCGGGCGTAATGATGACCTCAATTATACTAAATCAACCAGGACAAGCCATTTGTTTTCATTTAGTGTGTGATGGTTTAAACCCTGAAGACCAAGATAAACTAGAAGAATTTACTAAACTATATCGTAACACTAAAATTATGATCTATGAGGCCAAAGAGTTATTAAAGGCCGTACCAGATTTGCCGCAGGGCGCTCCAGATAGATTAAATAAAACGGTGTTTTTGCGAATTCTTTTGCCGAACTATTTGCCTAGTACGGTAAAAAAGATTTTGTATTTTGATGCAGATATGCTCTGTGTTGGCTCGTTAGCAAAACTTTGGCAACAAGAATTAGCTAAGAATTTTTTGGCGGCTTTATTAGATCCAGCGCATGTACTGCGGAGTAAAAAACTGGGCTTAAGTCACAAACGGTATTTTAATGCCGGGGCGATGTTGATTGACGTAGATGGTTGGCGACAAGCGCAAATGACGGAGCGGGTGTTAGCAAGTTATCGAGAAAATATGGCACGCTTTCCAATGTTAGAGCAAGATACCTTAAACTACCTTTTAGATGGTCAGTTTACTGAGTTTTCGGCTACGAGCATTTGCACCATGGATGCTTTTAATCATTTGCAAATTAAACCACAGGCTGACAATGTGGTGTGGCATTTTGTAAATGCTGGCAAACCTTGGGTCAAAAATTGTGATCCGGAAATAGAAAAAATCTATTGGGGATATGTGCATCGCTCTTTGTGGTTTGATATGACAGCTATTGAACCACGCGATGTGAAAACAGCTTTTTTAGCTGGGAAAAACGCAGAGAAAAAAGGCGAATACAAGGCGGCAGCACACTATTTAGGTTTAGTAGCCAGCCGCTTGATGGAGTATTATTTACAACAAATGGAACGGGACTAGCAAATCAACTACCAGTTCGAAGTTTGGGGAACTTAAAAAGTGATAACCTAAAAATAATTAATTAGCAAAGAGGGGCGCAAGATGAAAGCGAATAATTTTTTGAAAAAAATGCAAACTAAACAATTGTTAAAGCAAATAGCCTGGGTAAGTTGTGCCAGTGGCTGTTTATTATTCAGTAGCTATTCGGATAACTTAGCTAGTGCGGCAACAATAACTACTACTGGTGGCGATTATGACATCGCTTCGCTAGGGACACATGTAAATTCAAATTACAGGTATTTAGCGGATGATATTAATATTAATAACGCTTCTTTGAAAATATATAATTATAATGAATCAAAGCGACTAGATCTGCTAGGAAATATTAAAATATCTAATCCTGGGGGAGATTATGCACTATTTTTAGAGGGGGTTAGTGCTAACTCGAGTAATATAAACTATTTACTAATTGACACTAATAAAACAGTGCAAATTGATGGCAATATAAAAGCGCAGGGAGCACTTTCGGATGATGAGTATCATCTGGAAGCAAAAGCTTCTATATCGTTAAGTTTAAATAATTCACGGTCCTATTTAGCGGGTGATTTAATTTTGACGGGAGACGATGGGAAAAGTGGGATTGGCTTAACTTTGAAAAATGGCGGGACTTGGTACCCTAAGAAGAATAGCTATACGTTGAGTACGGCAAATTTTCCATGGACTATGATACCCCAAGGCATTCATTTAAACGTTCAAGAGGGCGGGGTAATTGATTTGTATCATGAAAATCCTACGACCAAAAGAGCGAGTGCGGTGGGCCGGACTTTTACACTAACGAACACTGGGACGGCTGCTAATAATGCCACTTTTGTGTTGCAAAGTGATTTAGCAAGTAATAGTGCGGACAAAGTAGTACTAAATGGTACAACAGGCAGTAATACCTATTATGTGCAAATAGCTAACGACCCTGTAATTGCGCAGGGTGCAGGAACGTATACAGCTACGGGAGAAATCGTAGTTATGCAAGCTGGGGCAACGGATACGGTAAATGCCAAAGCCTACACGACTACCCAAGATTATAATGCCGGTTTAACGACTAACACCGTGAAAATTACGCCAACTCTAGCTACAACTGGTGTGGCAACTAAACTGACAGGCTTGACGGTAGAAAGTATCGCCGCGGAAATCGCTGGTCCAGCTCAACAGATGGCTAATGCCGCTGCAGTATCAAGTCAAGGGGTGCTGTCGGCTTGGCGGGCAGAAAATAATGACTTGTTAAGACGGATGGGTGATTTGCGTCAAGAAGAAAACGAAACAGGGATTTGGGCGAGAATATATGGGGGCGATACGGAAATTAACACTAGCACACCTTCTAAAGTTCAATATCGAGGTATGCAGGTTGGTTATGATAGTAAGTTAGATTTAGCAGACGGCAAGCTGTTTAAAGGGATTGCAATTTCACATATGCAAGGCGATGTTGTTTATAATGCCGGCAAAGCCGAAACAAAATCGACGATGTTTGGGGTATATGGGAGTTATCAAGGTAAAAAAGGCCATTTTGCCGATTTAATTGTCAAGTATGGGCGGATGAGTAATGAAGCGGCTACAGGTTCGACAGTAACTACTAGATATGAAAGTAGTTCGGCAACTAGAGGGCTGAATTTATCTTTAGAATATGGTTATCACAAAGAATTGGATAATAACTGGTATGTAGAGCCGTTGACAGAAATAAATTATGGGCGGATTAATAGTAATGATTACACGATGCAGACGAGTAGTGGAGCGGGAGCACAGGTGAAAAACGAGGCGGTAAGCTCAGTAATTGGTCGGCTGGGAATAAATATTGGCAAGCAAACTAGCAAAGGGAATGTCTATGGTAAATTAGCAGTAGTACGAGAGTTTGCTGGTGGTACAGGCGTAACTACAAATTACGGTAGCTATAGCCAATACACAAATGAAGATATGAAAGATACTTGGTTTGAATATGGGGTAGGTTTTAATCACAAACTTAGTAAAAATGGTAATTTATATGGAGAAATAACTAAAACTGCGGGTGCCGATAAAGTAGTCGAAAAATGGAAGGCTAATGTTGGCTATCGCCACAGTTTTTAGCCTTAAAGATAATTATTAAGTATAAGAATTTTGGGAGATTAACTTACACATAGGATGCTGAATTTGCACAATAGCATAACAAGTTAATATTAAGCGGTTAATTTATAGTTATAAAAATTAAGTTGTCTACTACTAGGAATATTTGTGCGAGCTGTGAAATTTGAAAAAAGCAATATTGCCATGGTATAATGTAAGTCAGTGGAGAAAAACTATTTATTAAGGACGAGTGTCTTGATAAATTTAGTTAGGGGAGCTGGCGAATGTTCAATGATAATTTTAAGAATTTTGAAGCTAAAATTATAACCGTCATTGTTGTGATCAATATTCTCTTAGCAATAGGCGTTTTTGCTAGTGTGTATATTCTTTCTGATCGGGCGATAATATGCGATTTGAAAAATCGCTCAGATTCGGTATATAAGCATGTTCGACAAAAAATAAAAATACGTAGTTTTTATGATTTAAATACCAGAGCAGATGAGCAAAGCGAACTATATCGACAGATGCTACAAGATTTTAATAGCTTAAGGGAATCGGCTAATATTAAATATTTATATACAGCTAAGAAAACAACTAGGGGAGAATATGTTTACTTAATTGATGGCTATGAGCAACAAGCTGAAGACTTTAGACATGTCGGCGACTTAATTGAACCAGAAATCGTAAAACAATTAACTAGAACGTTAGAAGCCGGCGAGATTGTGTATGGGCATAATATTCAAAATACGGATTGGGGCGCAGTTTATGTAGTTTATTATCCAGTCTTTGAGGCGGGAAACATTATTGGCGCAGTTGGCTTGGAGTTTGATGCTAACTTGATTTGGCAGGCCAAAGAACAAGCTGTGCGGGTGAGTTTGTTAATATGCCTGTTATTATTATTGTTGTCAATAAGTATAACCATTTCCCTTTTAAAGAAAATTTCTTACCCTTATTTGCGAAATCTAGCTTATACAGATTTATTAACAGATGTGAAAAATAGAAATGCTTTTGAATTATATTTAAAAAATATTAAAGTAACTGGCCCAGAACAAGATACAGGTAAAATATTTTTAATTGAATTTGATTTAAATAATTTAAAATTAGTTAATGATAAATACGGTCACGAAATGGGCGATTTGTATTTAAAGGCAATGGCCAATCTTTTAAAACAATATTTGCGACCATATGCCAAGATTTTTCGCATTGGCGGAGATGAATTTGCTGTGATTGGTCAGTTTAAATCTGAAGCGCAATTGGTAGAAATTTTAGCGCAAATGCGTTTGGCGGCTCCGCAATTGATTGCAAGAGAGTTGTGTGCAGTTGAATTTACTTATGCGTATGGCTATGCTGAATATCAACCTCAAAATGATGATATTATAAAAAAAGTTGATAATTTGATGTATACTATGAAAGAAAAAATGAAGCAAGGTGCCGAAAATTAATTTTCAGTACCTTGCTTATAAGTTTAATTGTTTAATTTAAAAATTAGTAGCACGAATTTCAAAGTGTGCTTGTGGGTGATCACAAACTGGACAGACTGTAGGGGCTTTTTCACCTACATGAATATGTCCACAGTTATCACAAACCCACTCTACTTTTTCAGATCGCTTGAAAACAACTTCTTCCTTAACATTTTTCAAAAGTTTTAAATAGCGTTCTTCGTGTTCTTTTTCTATTTTTGCTACGGCTTCAAATAGGAAAGCGATTTTATCGAATCCCTCAGCCTTAGCATCTTTGGCGAAATTAGCGTACATATCAGTCCACTCGTAATGTTCACCGGCGGCTGCATCTTCAAGATTAGTTGCCGTATCGGCGATGCCGTTATGGAGTAATTTAAACCAAATTTTAGCATGTTCTTGTTCATTGCGAGCTGTTTCTTCAAAGAGTTTGGCAATTTGAACTAAGCCTTCTTTACGAGCGGCAGATGCATAATAAGTATATTTATTACGAGCTTGGGATTCACCTGCAAAAGCGGCTTGCAAATTTGCTTCTGTTTTACTACCTTTTAAATCCATTAATAACTACCTCCTTAAATTTTAATTAATAATAATTATTATTTATATAATAAGCTTTTTTTAAAAAAAAGTCAAGCAACTGCCAAGCTATGTTGTTAAAATACACTGATAACTTATAAAACAACAGGGAATTTATTTTACTGATTAAATATTTACATTATGGAGTGGGGCAAGTATAATGGATAATGTTATTTTCAAGAAGTGAGGCGAGAGAAAAAGATGTTGTTTATGGATGAACAAGTGGATATGTGGACTTATTTAACTACAGTTGAAAAGCCGATTGTGATTTATGGCATGGGTAATGGAGCACTAAAAACTTTAGCTAAATGCCAAGAATATCGGATAGATGTTCGCGCTATTTTTGCTAGTGATGAGTTTGTGCGTGGACAAAGTTTTTTAGGTTATAAAATTATAAAATATAGTGAAGTTTGCGAGTTGTTTTCGGAATTTATTATTTTGTTAGCTTTTGGCGCCGAGAGCCCTGTAATGTTAGAACATTTTCACGATTTGGCGGCAAAACATGAAATGTTGGCTCCGAATTTTCCTTTGTTTGGTAATAGTTGCTTTGATTTGCAATTTTTGCAAACACATCAAGCTGAGTTTGAAGCAACTTATAGTTTATTGGCTGATGAACAGTCAAAGTGGGTGTTTAGAAACATTTGTAATTATAAATTAACTGGAAAAGTTGAATATCTTCGTAAAATTGCTAGCTTACGTGTAGCCGATTACCAAGAATTATTTACTTTTTCGTCAAGAGAAGTTTATCTGGATTTAGGTGCTTATAATGGAGATACGGTTAGAGAATTTATTCAGTTAGTGGCTTCAAAATATCAGCGCATTATTGCTGTGGAACCAGATTATAAAAACTACAAGAAACTCCAGCGGTGGTTGCTAGAGAGTGGTTTAGCGAATGTGGAAATTATTCCTAAGGGAATTTGGGATAATGTTGGAGAACTATCTTTTAATAATTCAGGCGGACGAGCCTCGGCGTTAGATTTAGATGGCAGTACGATAATTACGGTAGATACAGTAGACAATATCTTGCAAGGTGATGCGGCTACTTTGATTAAAATGGATGTAGAAGGCGCAGAACTACAAGCTTTGCGTGGGGCTAAACAGACTTTGCAGAAATATAAGCCGAAATTATTGGTCGCTTGTTATCATCGGGAAGAAGATTTATTTCGCTTACCCTTACTAATTAAGGAACTCAATCCAGAATATCAGCTGTATTTTCGCAAACATCCTTATATTCCTGCTTGGGAGATAAATATTTTTGCGTGCTAAAGGGTTTTAGAATAGCGAGATATTAGCGCAAATAGTCTAGATCAATATTTAGTTATATTTCAAAAAACAAGATGCTTATTCAATAATTTATTGAGTAAGCATCTTTCGCTAAAAATCGTATGGCCAGCACTATGCATTGTTTTATTATGAATTCTTTGCACTATGCATCTCAAATAAAACTTTCAGATATTTATAATATGAACAAGAGGCTGTCTAAAACAGGTTAAAGCCTATTTTGCAACAGCCCATTGTTTCTGTTTGCGGTAGTGAACTGTGCTAAATAACAAACAATCTTACCTTTGTGGGTATAGAATACAACCTTTAAAGCGACAGCCATTAGAAATAAGGGCGGAAATAACAATTTTAGCTAATAAATCAAAAACTGTTGGGAGCTGAAAGTGTTTTACTTGAAATAAGTAGTTATTAGTGAACTGATAACTACCAGTTGCCAGAGCTGTTTTCTAGTAGTTGCCATAAATGCTCTAAAGCTTATAGCTATCGCCTCGTGAAAAGTCCGCTTCTAGTTTAGCTTTGCTAATAGTGTTTAAGATTCGTGCGTGAGTTTGTGTGGAATTTTCTAAACTGCCAGCTTTGTTAGGATAGATAGCATAGAGTTTTCTAGAAGTTTCCGGACTTACATTAGGCATTATTACGTTAGCTCCAGCATTTAAAGCTAACAGTTGTCCACTTTCTTTCAAGGTCCCAAAAGCTGTGGTTGCGGGTAGATGTACATAAGGTAAAATAATTCTTAGTATGGCCAATTCTTTTAAGGCCAAGAACACATCTCCTGCAGGCTCATTGGCTAATAAGGTTGCAGGATGGGGTATAAAGGGCCCGACACCAATCATATCTGGTTGCAATTTATATAATAATAAAATATCATTAACCAGATCAGTTAAAGTTTGCCCAGGCAAGCCAATTAAATTACCTGTACCGACTTGATAACCAATTTCTTGTAAGTCGGACAAAGCTGTAAGGCGTTCTTGTAAATTTGTTCCAGGACGATGTTGCGCAAACAGTTGAGCATTAGAAGTTTCGAAACGCATTAGGTAACGATCAGCACCAGCCTTGAACCAAGTCTGATAATCAGTTTTAGAATGTAAGCCAAAACTGAGAGTGAGGGCGATAGTAGGATACTTATCCTTGAGCGTGCTAATAATGGAAGTGAATTTTTCTGAGGTGTAGTAAGCATCTTCGCCAGCTTGCAAAACTAAAGTTTGATAACCGAGATCTTGGGCGATAGCAGCACACTCGAGAATTTCAGATAAGTTTAAACGATAACGTATTTGATTTTTGACGCTAATGTTTAAACCACAATAGGCACAACTATTACGACAATAATTGGAAAATTCGATTAGACCGCGGAGAAATACTTTTTTGCCCATAATCGCAAAACGGATTTCTTGGGCTAACGCAAAAAGCTGCGAAGCAGTGTGTTGATCGGCAAGCAGAACGGTTTGAATGTTTTCGAAAGTTATGTTGCCAGTTTTTAATTCTTGTAAAGCAAGTGCAAAGGACATAAGACACCTCGTAATTTTATAGTTAGCTAGTTTATTAACTGTGCTTGGTTTATTTTGCTTAAATTTAACTCGATCGCATTTTCGCCAATTTTGATTAAGCCAGCTTGTTTTAGGCGTCCGAGCATCCTGGTTAGTGTTTCGCGTGTTGTGCCGATAATGTTTGCTAATTCCGTGCGGGAAAGAGGAACAGCAAGTGTAAAGCTATTATGATGGGCTTGTTCATCGAGACCTTGGTTTCTAGCCAAGTCTAGTAAGAGAATTAAGGTGCGTTCGTAGACATTATGCACTGCTAATTGTTTTATTTTGTTTTGCGTGTCGTAAAGTCGTTGTGAAAGAACACGAATTAATTCAATGCCCAAAGAAGCGTCTTTGCTGATCAGTGTTTCCAGATCGGAAATAGCGAGAGAAGCAAGACGAGAATTAGTTAAAGCTGTGGCATTGGCTGGATAAGCTAAGTTAGTAAAGAGAATGACTTCGGCAAACACATCGCCTTGTCCAACAATTTTTAGGGTGTACTCGCGACCTTCGGGAGAAATTTTGGTTATTTTAACAGAACCTTCTACTACAAAAAACACATTTGCTCCTGCTTCGCCCTCGCGGATGATGATGGAGTTTTTTTTATAGCTTTTTTCCTTTATGAGCGCACAAATTTTATCTAATTGTGTATCGTTGAGTTTGGCAAATAAAAATAAGTTCTTGAGGATTTGTTTAAGCATAAGTCACCTTCTAGTAAAAAAATAGTAGCTGTTTGCTATCAGCTACTATTTTATCATAAATATTTGTTTATATAAAAAGATTAATATTTTTATAATTAGTTACAGCGCTATTTTCTCTGAAAGCTTCAATGATAAATTGGATATGTTCCTCAAGGGGAATACCCAATTCGTCCACGCTTTGCTTGATGTTTTCACGATTTACTGCCTTGGCAAAGGCTTTATCTTTGAACTTTTTCAAAACTGACTTCACTTCTAAATTAGCGATGCTTTTATCAGGTCGCACAAGCACACAAGCAATAATAAAACCAGTAATTTCATCTACCGACAACAGTACTTTCTGAATTAAGCTTCTTGGTTCGAGCCAATTACGATTGTGAGAAACAATATCAGTAATAAATTGACGGCTAAAGCCAGCTGGTTCTAAAAGAGCCTGAGTATGGCGCAAATGTTCACTTGGATAAAGCTGGTAATCAATATCGTGTAATAAGCCGACCTGTCCCCAGTACTCAACATCTCGCTGAAAGTGTTGGGCATAAGCACGCATTGCAATTTCTACAGCAATGCTGTGTTTTAAGAGATGTTCAGCAGTAACATACTGATTAAGAAGTTTAAAGGCTTGCTCACGTGTTAATAACATAAGCCTAAATTCTCCGAGCGCCAATATAGCGCGCTCCCCAATAATAAGGATCATAAAGCGAAGCTACGGCGATACCTTCGCTTGATTTAGCACTAATAAATTGTCCATTGCCAATATAGATACCTACATGTGAAGGACCAGGTTCATAGGTGGAGAAGAAAACCAAATCACCCACATCTAAGTTATCTTGTGCAACCCATCTGCCTACCTCAAATTGTGCATCGGCAGTGCGAGGTAAATAAATTCCCGCGGAAGCAAAAATAAATTGAGTAAACCCAGAACAGTCAAAACCATTAGCACTTGTACCACCGAACACATATGGTACACCGCGATAGTTTAAGGCTGTGGCAATTAGACCACGATAACGACCGCTGCCACTACGGCTAACGGGCATATCTTTTTTTAACAAGGCTTTGTAGGTTTCACGGCCTACAATTCCGTCTGCCTCTAGACCAATATCTTTTTGAAAAGCTAGTACGGCATTTTTAGTTTCGGAACCGTAAACACCATCAATATTGCTCAGACTATAACCTACTTCTTGGAGGCGAGTTTGAATTTCACGAACTTCATCGCCGGCATCGCCTACTCTAAAAGAAGCGAAGGAAGTAATAGGATATATTGCCAAACAAAGCAAAGTTACTACTAGAATCTTTTGGAAAAATTGTATTGCTTTCAATAAGAATCCCCCTTTCTAACAGTAGAAGACTAAATTTAAGCTGCAATTCCTTAGATTTAAGACGCTGTTCCTAATAGTTATATTCGACAAAAGTACTATAAATCCTTTTTAATTTCTTGCCCATTTGCTATTTTTTTACTTAGTAAATAGAGGGGACGTTGTTTAACCTCTTGAAAAATTCGGGCAATATATTCACCCAGGATACCTATACCAATAAGTTGCATGCCGCCGAGAAAGAAAATACTTGCTGCGATTGTACTCCAACCTAATACAGCTTCATTGGTGAAAAACTTGATATAGAGGACGTGAATAGTTAAAACTAAACTAGTTATTCCGGCAAGAATTCCAATGTAAAAAGATAATCTTAAAGGAACAGTTGAAAGGGCGGTTATCCCGTCTAATGCAAAATGAAGCATTTTTTTTAGGGAAAATTTAGAAACACCGGCAAATCTTGCTGGGGCAGTAAAACTAATAGTTTTTTGTTTAAAGCCTAATAGACCGATAAGGCCACGAATAAAGCGACCGCGTTCGCGATACAAGCGAAAAGCGGCAACAACTTTTTCATCCATTAACCTAAAATCCGAACCGCCTTCGACTACTTTTGATTGAGCTAACTTATTTATTAGTTTGTAGTATAAATGGGAACTAAGCCTTTTAAAGAAGCTGACACCTTCTGTTGTAGCGCGAACTGTTTGCACTACTTCAAAACCAGCTTCCCATTCGCTAATTAGTTGTGGGATTAAGGAAGGAGGATGTTGCATATCTCCATCCATAGTAATGATCGCCGTACCAGTAGTATGATCTAAACCACAAGTTAGAGCAATCTGATGTCCGTAATTACGCGAAAGCATATATAATTTGACCCGGCTATCTGTAGCGGTTAGATTTTGGATAGTAAAAGCGGTTTGATCTTGGGAACCATCATCAATAAACAACAATTCAAAATCATAGGCTGAGTTTTGCATAGTATCACAAATTGCACGATAAAAAACTAGAATATTGTCTTGTTCGTTAAACACGGGAACGACAATAGAGATTATTTTATTATTATTCATATTGCACCTTCAGAAATTGAAATAGAAAGAACTAGTTTGCGATTATATTATGCAGGATATCGATAGTAAGAAACTTATAAACTTATAAACTTATAAACTGTTTGCAATATCGATCTTTTTAGAAAAAATAAAATTTATTGGTTGTTTAGTAAATAAACATAGTGTCTAAAAGTCTATTACTAGTATACCTTATGTTTATTTAGCAAACAACAATAAAATAGAAAAAAGGGTTGCTGTTATACAACCCTTAAGTCCAGTTAAATTCATAATCTATATTGTAAAAACTACCAACAGATTAGTATATTACAGACGCACAACGTTAGCAGCTTGTAAGCCACGTTCACTTTCCACAACATCAAACTCAACCTTTTGACCTTCTTCTAAAGTTTTGTATCCATCGCTTTGGATAGCAGAAAAATGTACGAATACATCTTTACCATCTTCTTGCTCAAGAAAACCGAAACCTTTTTCAGAATTAAACCATTTAACTTTTCCAATCATTTCTAGGACCCCCTAAAATAAAAATAATGTAAAACAAACGCGAGGTCTATTTCTTGGACATTATAACATATGTAGGATTGTTTTACAAGCAAACAATCAGGAAAGTGTAAAAATATTAAATAAAAAGACTAGACAGAGTTGGAGCTAGTAAGGCAGTAACGATACCTACCAAAGCGATTGCTACACCAGCAACGGCGGCTTGCAATTCATTCTCACTAAGACAACGATTAGCACCTAATCCATGGGCAGCAGCACCAATGGCAATGCCGATTGCGATATCAGCTTTGACGCCGCAGAACTTTAATAATTTATGCCCACAAAAAGCTCCTAGCATACCAGTAAGAATAACCATAATTGCAGTTAAGGCGGGAATACCACCAATATTTTGAGCGATTCCCATGGCAATAGGTGTGGTCACGGATTTTGGTACCAAAGAAAGCATTACTTTGGTAGAAGCTCCTAATAGCTTAGCAAGAGCAGCTACGGAAAGTATTGCAACAATACTACCTGTGAAGACCCCGATGAGAATTGGCTTTAGATTATTTAGTAAAATTTTAATGTTTTTCACCAAAGGGAGTGCTAAGGCAATAGTTGCAGGCCCTAATAAAAAACTAATCATTTCACCGCCCTTATTGTAAGTAGGATAATCAATATCTAAAATCAAGAGCAGACTAATTATCAAACAGGTTGCGGTAACCATGGGGGGGATGCTTTTAAAACGAGTATTTAATTGGATAAAGCGGGCTACGGCAAATAAGCCTAAAGTAATGGTTATGCCTAAAGCAGGTGAATTTAAAAGAGCTGCTGGTAACATTATTGCACCTCCTTGTTATTTTTGGGGGAAAACAATTGAACAATTTTACCAGTAATTATCATAACTAATAAAGTTGTTATTATTAAAGTAACGATGATGGGAACAGCTTCTTGAGCAATTATTTTGTAATACAAAATAATACTGATTGCTGGGGGAATAAAGAGCATTCCCATATATTCTAATAAAACATAAGCCGCATGTTCTACCCAGGCAACTTTAATAATGTTAGTGTATAACAAGATAGCTAGGATAATCATTCCTAACAAGGGAGGGGGTAAAAGCAAGTTAAAAATATCTACTAGTGCAATACTTACAAAGTGAATGCACATAATTATCGTAAAACCTTGCAAAATAGAGCTTGGATTCAAAAATACACACCTTCTTTAATGTTTATCAAAATAATATGCTCATTTTTGCATAGCTCCCATAATTTGTCAAGTTTTCCACTTGCAAAAACCCGTACAAATGTTTAGAATAAAGATGTGGATAACTTTAAAAAGTCGCCCACACAGTGTTTAATTAAAATAAGGGGTGAAAATTATGCAAGCAGAATTTAATGAAAAAACACAAGCAATTTTAGAAAAAGCTCAAAGTAAGGCTTTGGTTAGTTATAACCAAGAATTAACTTGTGCACATGTTGTGGTAGCTATGTTAGGAGAAAATACTTTTTTAGATTTTGCTTTGAATTATTATAAAGTAAATAAGCAAGAGTTTTCTCAAGAACTAAGCAAAATTTTAAATAAAATTCCACAAGTGCGCTCTAGCAAAGATACTCTCAATATTAGTTTAAGTTTGAGTAGAGTGATTGGAGTAGCCAAACAAAATAGTAAAGCCGCAATAACCGAAGAAGATTTACTAATTGCCTTAGCTCAAGATGGAGATCAGGAAATTGTAGATTTATTTAAAAAGTTTAGTTTGACGGCGAAAAAATTGAAAGAACTAGTTAACATTCATGCAAATACAGCTGATGCGGAACAAAATAAAGAATTGTTGGCTAAATATGGTCAAGATCTGACCCAAAAAGCGCAAGATGGTAAGTTGGATCCTGTAATTGGCCGCGATGAAGAAATCCGCAGAGTAATTGAAATCTTATCGCGACGTAAAAAAAACAATCCTGTTTTAATTGGTGAACCAGGCGTTGGTAAAACTGCCATAGCAGAAGGCTTAGCCTTGCGGATTGTTTCTGGCGATGTGCCTACTGTTTTAAAAAATAAAACGATTTACGCCTTGGATTTATCGAGTTTAGTTGCTGGGGCTAAATTTCGCGGTGAATTTGAAGAACGTTTAAAAAATGTAATTAATGTGGTCGCCAAATCAGAAGGTCAAATTATAATGTTTATTGATGAACTACATACCGTAGTTGGTGCTGGTGCTAGTGAAGGCTCAATGGATGCTGGAAACATTCTCAAGCCCATGTTGGCGCGGGGAGAATTAAAATGTATTGGTGCAACTACTTTAAACGAATATCGTAAATATATTGAAAAAGATGCAGCTTTAGAACGCCGTTTTCAGCCAATAATGATAAATCAGCCTAGTGTAGAAGCAACTATTTCAATTTTACGCGGTTTAAAAGAACGCTATGAGGCTTATCATGGGGTGCGGATTAAGGATTCAGCTTTAGTTGCAGCGGCGGTTTTGTCAAATAGGTATATCACTGATCGATTCTTGCCAGATAAGGCCATTGATTTAGTGGATGAGGCTACAGCAAGATTGAAAACCCAGATTGATTCGATGCCCGCAGAGTTAGATGAGCGGCGCAGAAGAATTTTACAATTAGAAATAGAAGAACATGCTTTAAAACAAGAAGTAGAAGATAAACAATCGCAAGAGCGTTTGCAGGTGATTCAAAGTGAATTAGCCGCAGTTAAACAAGAGGCGGCAGTTTTAGAAACACGGTGGCGTAATGAAAAAACTGGGATTGCACGAGTGCGAGAATTAAAGCGAGAAATTGACTTAGTGCACCAACAAATGCAAAGCGCAGAACGCGAATACAATTTGGGTAGATTGGCTGAACTTCAATATGGTAAACTGCCGGAATTAGTAAAACAGTTACAAGAATTAGAAGAAAAAGTTACAGATAAAGCTGATAGTTTGCTAAAAGAAGTAGTTGATGAAGAGGATATTAGCCGAGTAGTCAGCTCCTGGACTAATATTCCTGTACAAAAACTACTTACTGGTGAAAGAGAAAAGTTGCTCCACTTACAAGAAACTTTAAGTAAGCGTGTTGTTGGACAAGAGGAAGCAATTCAGGTGGTTAGTGATGCTATTTTAAGAGCTAGAGCCGGGATAAAAGATCCCAATCGCCCAATCGGCTCCTTTATATTTTTAGGTTCTACTGGTGTGGGCAAAACAGAGTTAGCTAAAGCTCTAGCGGAAGTTTTGTTTGATGATGAACATAAAATGGTCCGTATCGATATGAGCGAGTATATGGAAAAACATGCTGTTGCTAAGCTGATCGGGGCTCCTCCAGGTTATGTCGGTTATGACGAAGGTGGTCAATTGACTGAGACGGTGCGACGCTCACCTTATTGTGTGTTACTTTTAGATGAAATTGAAAAAGCTCATAGTGATGTGTTTAATATTTTACTGCAAGTTTTAGATGATGGTAGATTAACTGATAGTCATGGTAGGGTAGTTGATTTTAAAAATACCATTATTATTATGACCAGTAATCTCGGCTCAAAAGAAATAATTAAAAGCAAGGGACAATTAGATGCTAATTATTTGCGCAATATGTTAGGTGAGTTTTTCCGTCCAGAGTTTTTAAATCGCTTAGATGACATTATTGTTTTTAAACCTTTAGGTAGCATACAGGTAAAAGCAATTGCTAATTTGCTGTTGTGTGCTTTAAAAGAAAGAATAGCTGAACAAGTGGATGTTGAGATAAAATGGGATGATGATTTGCTAGCATTACTGGCAGAAGCTGGTTTCGATGAAGTTTTTGGAGCGCGTCCCCTAAGAAGGTTGATTAGCCAAAAAATAGAAACAATGCTCAGCAAACTAATTATTGCTGGGGATATCCAAGCGGGAGACAAGATTGAGCTATCAGTAAATTCAAATGGGGAGATTTCTATCAACAAATAATAATTATTTTAAAAAAACTATTGTAAATCAAAAAATATCTGTTATAATTAAGTCATAGGTTGTATAAAACAACAAAAAGTGATAGTATATAGTCAATCGGGACTATAAAATATGAGTGAGGTGTGTTGAAAATGAATGACAAAGTAGCAAAATCTTTTAATGAACAAATCCAAGCGGAATTTTATTCTGCCTATATGTACTATGCAATGAGCCTATATTGTGAAGGGAAAAATCTTAAAGGGATCGCTTCCTGGTTGAAAAAACAATATGAAGAAGAAAGAGAGCATGCAATGCGTTTAATCGGGCATGTTCAAGATCGTGGGCAGACAGTTACTTTGATGGCTATCGAACAACCACAAGCTGAATATGCAAGCATTCTAGAAGTCTTTGAGAAATCTTTAGCACATGAAAAGTATGTGACTAAGAGAATCCACGATATGTATGCTTTAGCTGTTAAGGAAAAAGATTACGCAGCTCAAAATCATTTACAATGGTTTATCGATGAACAAGTAGAAGAAGAAGCTAGCTTTACAGAAATTGTGGAAACTTTAAAATTGATTGGCGATAGCCCAATAGGTTTATTCCAACTAAATGCACAATTAGGAAAACGCGAATAGAATAAAGTGATTTTATCAGGGACTACTATTATTGAGATAGTAGTCCCTTTTTTTCGCTTTCTTGCTTAATAATTTTTGCTAAAGTTGGGCATTTATGGTATTATTTATCTTGTAAAATAATGTATTTAGTGGGTAGATATTTATGATAAAAGGAACTGGAATTGATATTGTAAAAATAGAACGAATGCAAAAAGCGATTCTCAAAGAAAACTTTGTAAGACGTGTTTTTAGCACAAGTGAACAGGAATATTGTATAAGTAAGAATAGACAAGCAGCGTATTCTTATGCAGCGCGTTTTGCGGCAAAAGAGGCTTTTGTAAAAGCCTTGGGTACAGGGTTTGTTGCGGGTAAATTAACCGATATTGAGGTTGTTAATGATTTGCAAGGAAAACCAACTTTGGTTTTAGGGGGCCTTTTTCGTGAAATAATCGAGGAACGAAAAATTGAAAATATTCACCTGAGTCTTAGTCATACAGCAGAATATGCAATGGCTCAAGTGATTTTAGAGGGGTGAAAATATGAAGATTGTAAACAAAGCGCAGATGTATGAAATTGATAAGAGAGCACAAAAAGAGTTTTTTTTACCAGTAGTAGCCATTGTTGAACAAGTTGGTTATCAATTGGCTTTGGAAATTAAACAATTTAGCTTGGCTAGAGCGGGCAAGAAAATTTGTATTGTGGCGGGCAAGGGTAATAATGCAGCAGATGCTTTTGTGGCAGCTAGATATCTAGCTAGTTGGGAATTTAAGGTAAAAATATTTTTGTTAGATGCGGTAAAGGACTTAAACGAAGTTGCTCTAGGCAGCTTAGAAGTTCTAAAAGCTTTGGATTTGGATATTAGTTATTTTAATACAGAAAATACTTGGGATCGGTTTTCGATAAATTTGCGGTTATGTGATGTGATTGTGGATGCTGTTTTAGGAATTGGCTTTGTAGGTAGATTAACTGATGTTTATGAGCGGGCGATAACAATAATGAATGAAATAGACATTCCTAAAATTGCGATTGATTTGCCAAGTGGTAGTTACGCAGATACAGGTGAAATTCCAACTATTGCTGTCAAGGCAAGTATGACTTTAAGTATTTGTTTGCCGAAAATGGGAGTTTTTTTAGCACCTACTTGCCAAAATGTGGGAATTTTAAAGATTATTGCTACCAATATTCCTAACTGTTTACTGGAGCAATATGCTCAACAAGAATTAATTACCAGACAATTAGTAAAAAAATATTTGCCAGAGAGAAACAGGCATGCGCATAAATACCAAGTTGGTAAAGCTTCAATACTAGCAGGAAACATGCATACTTTAGGTGCAAGTGTTTTGGCGACTGAAGCTTGTCTGAGAACTGGCGCAGGAATTGTAGATTTATTCACACCTGAAAGCGTATATGTACCCGTTGCAACTAAACTTACTGAAGCGATGGTTTATGCCATTGCGGATGAACCAGTAGAAACAGCCTTGCAAAAATTCTTGCATAGTGCGAATAATTCAAAGGCGGTTTTGGTTGGGCCGGGATTAGGCAATAACAAAACCACGCGGGAATTTATTCCTTATATTCTGGAAAAATTAAAAGTACCCTTGGTTTTAGATGCTGATGCTCTAAACGTAGTTGGTAATCATCTAGAGCTTCTAAAACAATATCCTAATGAAGTGGTTATAACTCCACATACAGGAGAATTTTCTCGGATGATTAATGTGAGCGGTTTTGAAATTGAAACTAATAAATTAGAATATGCGCGTCAATATGCGCAACAATGGAAAATTACAATAGTTCTTAAAGGTAGTGTTACGGTAGTCGCGACACCAACCGGCTATGTATATGTTAATAATCAACCAGTTCCAGCTATGGCAACTGCTGGAATGGGAGATGTTTTGGCGGGAATGATTGCGAGTTTATTAGCACAAGGCTTAGATGCTGAACGAGCAAGCGTGTCCGCTGTCTATCTGCATACGCAAGCGGCTAGACTTATTGAGCAACAAGAGCAGTTTTCCCAAGGGGTAGTGGCTTCAGATTTAATTAAATATATTCCTAAAACTTTATATAAGTTAGCAAGTGATTAAGAATAGTGGTTTTGGTAGGTTTAGAAAAGGCTCACCTGCCTACCAAGCAAGATACTAGTTTTAATTTAGAATTATTTACATAGCGTTAGTATTAGAAAAGGAATAAAATTTATGAACAAAAAACTATTGCTGTTAATTTTAACAGTATTATTAAGTTTTTCACTGTGGGGGTGCTTTAGTCCCAAACCTAAATTGACGGCAAGTGTTCCACAAGTACAAGTTATTATGTTAGATATTGGTCAAGGAGATAGTATCTTGATTAAAACTCAAGAGAAAAACATTTTAGTAGATACAGGGAAAATTGAGCAGCGAGCTAAGCTGGTGGAAAAATTAAAGAAATATCAGGTAAATACCATTGACTTATTGATTGCTACACATCCGCATGAAGATCATATTGGTGGGATACAGGCTGTTTTAGAAAACTTTACAGTTAAAGAAATATATGATAGTGGTGCTAAAAGTAGTAGTAAATTATATGCTAATTATTTAAAACAAGCTAAGAATAAAAAAATAAAATTTAGTGTTCCCAAGGAAGGACAAACTCTAGTAATTGATGACAGTTTAAAGTTAGAGTTTTTGACACCTTTAATAAATTCAGCGCCTGAGTTACGCGAAAATATGAATAATAATAGTATTGTTTTTAGGTTGGTAACTCCCAATTTAAAAATGTTGTTTACCGGTGATATTGAAAAAGAAGTAGAAAAATTTTTGCTGGAGAAACAGGCAGAGAAGTTAAAAAGTGATATTTTAAAAGTGCCACATCATGGTAGTCGCACCTCTTCTAGTAAAGAGTTTTTGGAAGTAGTAAACGCGAAGGATGCAGTAGTCAGCGCCGCTAAAGAAAATGAATATAAACATCCGCACCCAGAAGTTGTATCAAGATATAAAGCGAGAAAACAAAGTATGTATTTAACTGCCGATAAAGGTGATATTTGCATTACTTCAGCTGGGACAGGATACAATATTAAGACAGAGAGGTAAGCTTATGAAATATTTTTTAACTGTGGATCAAATTCAAGAACAAAAAGTTGTTTTATTGTCCGATCAACCAGAACTTGCCTTGAACTTTCCCCTTGAACTATTGCCAGCGGAGCTTAAAGAGGGCGATGTATTAGCGATAAATATTGAAAATGATAGTTTAGAAAGACAAAAGCGCGAACAAGAAGTAGCACAGTTGTTGCAAGAACTAACAACTGGAAATAACTAAAGCAGACAGGGTATTGCTAGTAGTTAAAAAGCCGAGCCTAGGGGGGGATAATTATTTTGTGGAAGAAAATTGCAATGATTTTAACAATCTTGCTGATAAGTTTAACAAGCACTGTGTTTGCAGGAGAAATAACCAATATTCGCTGGTCGGTACATGTTGATGATAAAGTGAACAGCCGCGCGACGAGAATAGTAGTTGATTTAAGTGGGCCAGCCACAGTTAGTAATATTTTTAAGGGGAATGAACTGAAAATAAGTATCAAAAATGCTACGCCAGGAAAGCATAGCGGCTTAATTCCTGTTAAGAACAATAATGTAAGTAAATTGATTTCTAATCAAGTGGGAATAGATGGCACATTGTTAACTATGCAATTAGATAAAAGAAAAACTCAAGAAGATGTTAATGTGTTTGTTTTGCGCAAAGATCCTATAACAGGCAGACCGGATCGTGTTGTTATTGACGTATTTGATAAACGACCTAATACGAGCAATGTTTTGCCAACAACTAAGAAAATTAGTTTATTGAAAAACTTTGGTTTAAATGGGAAAACGATTGTTATTGACCCTGGACATGGTGGTAGTGATCCTGGGGCAATAGGTCCTAATAAAATTATGGAAAAAGATATAACACTGGCAATCAGTAAAAAATTAGCGCTGTTATTACAACAAAAAGGTGCTAATGTCCGCTTGACTAGGGTATCAGATGTGGATGTGTTTGGCAAAAACGCAACTGACGCTCAAGAATTACAAGCGCGAGTTCAAGTTGGTGAAAACAGTAATGCGGATATTTTCGTAAGTGTTCATATTAACGCTTCAATAAATCGGAGTGTAGGTGGAACCTCTACTTATTATTCGCCGAAGAGTGAATTAGATACGGTTTTGGCAAAATCTATTCAAGATCGTTTAGTAGAATATAGTAATTTAGATAATTTAGGTACACGGCAGGCTGGGTTTTATGTTACGAAGCGGAGCAAGATGCCTGCAGTGTTGTTGGAGTTAGCCTTTATTAGTAATGAACGAGAAGAAAAACTTTTAACTAGTAATTGGTTCCAAAATAAACTGGCAACAGGTATAAGTATTGGAATTGAAGATTACTTTAAAACCATTGCTAGTGGAGGTGGTCAATAGGTGAGAAAATTTGGTGTTTTTCTAATAATAGTAGTACTTTTTTTTAGCATGGGTTGCAGTAAAACTACGGATAAACAACCGAAGCCAGAAATTGGTAAAAAAGAGCAGATTGTTCAAGAGGTGAAGGTTACTATCCAAAGAATGCATGTAGATGGGGACCATTTAACTAGAGTGCAAGTAACTCGCAAAAAAGAAGAAACAGCCGCAAAGACAGCCTTATTGGCTTTGTTAGAATTGCCTAGTGATAAGAACTATTTTAATCCTATAGCAAATTCGACTATTAAATTACTAAGTTTTGTGGTTCAAGAAAATGGTATAGCGGTAGTGAATTTCAATGAAGAATTGAAAAAAATTAAGGGTGGGTCATTATTTGAGCAATTGTTTATTGGGTCAATTGTAAATACTTTGACGGAAAATCAAGAAATTAAGGCAGTTAAAATTTTAGTAGAAGGAAAACCAATTGAAACTTTGACTGGACACTTAGATTTGACAGAACCTCTAAAACGCAATGAAAATTTATTACATAAGTAAAACTAAAAGCTGATTTAGGGAAGGTTTTCTTTAAATTGGCTTTTATCAAACCAGAGCATTGAGTTACGGATTGGCTTAATTATTTAAAATGTAAAAAGGTTGTGGAGTTATGAACAGTAGTAGTAGGTTTTTGATTATTACCGGTATGTCGGGGGCTGGTAAATCACAAGTGATGCATGCGTTAGAGGATATTGGCTTTTTTTGTGTCGATAACTTACCGCCCGCACTAATTCCTAAATTTGCTGATTTATGCGCTTTGACTACGAACAGTATTCAAAATATTGCTGTGGTGGTTGATAGTCGTGGGGGGGAATTTTTCCGAAATTTTAATAGCATTTTGAGTGAACTAAAATTAAAAGGAAAAAACTATGAATTACTTTTTTTAGAGGCGAGCAATGATGCTTTAATTCGACGCTATAAAGAGACAAGAAGAAGACATCCAATGGCTAAATCAGGCTTGTTAAGTGAAGGAATTGCTTTAGAACGGAATAGTTTAGAATGTGTTCGGAGTCAAGCGACTATTATAATTGATACTTCAAATATGTTGCCAGCTACACTGCGTAAAAAAATTGTGGAGCTGTATACTCGTTATGGAGATACCAGCGGCATGAGTATTAATATAATTTCTTTTGGCTTTAAATATGGATTGCCGATTGAGGCTGATTTAGTTTTTGATGTTAGATTTTTACCTAATCCTTATTATGAGCCGGAACTTAAGAAAAAAACAGGAAATGAACAGGAAGTTGTAGATTACATAAGTAGTTTTGAAATTACTAAAAATTTCCAAAATAGATTGGTTGATTTTATTGATTTTTTGATCCCACAATATAAAAAAGAGGGGAAAAGTCAATTAATTATTGCTATTGGTTGTACAGGGGGAATGCATCGTTCTGTTTATTTAGCAAATTATTTGGAAGAGAGTTGTAAAAAACATGAATGTGTGACTATGGCTATCCATCGCGATATTGATAAAAAGAAATAAGAGTGTAATTAAGTAGATTAGGAGGCTAGTTGTGCGTTGGATAAAGTGGTTATATCCAGGTATGGATATAAAAAGGTGGCTATTCTTATTTACTACTGGAGTTATCATAGCAGCTTTAGGAATTGCGTTGTTGTTTAAGTATAAGTTTATTCACGTTGTAGAGAAAATTTTATCGGAATTGACGTACTTCTCTTCAGCTACTAATTATAATGTTATCTCGCTATCCGTAGGAATTCTTTTGCTAATTATAGGAATTTTCCTAATGGTTTTAGCGACTAGAAAAAGTATCCACTCTATTTTAGAGGCTATTGCACCCGAAAATAATAACCATTTGTTAGAAAAAATTTTTTCCAAGAAACGTTTGGCTCGCGGTCCTGTTATTACGGTGATTGGCGGTGGAACAGGTCTTTCAGTTTTGCTTAGAGGTATTAAACAGATTACCAATAATTGTACGGCTGTGGTAACTAGTGCCGATGATGGGGGATCTTCGGGGCGATTAAGACAAGAATTTGGGATTATACCGCCGGGAGACTGTCGCAATTGCTTGATTGCTTTAGCGGATACAGAACCTTTGATGGAAAAGCTTATGCAATATCGTTTTAAAGGTGAGAATCAATTAGCGGGGCATAATTTTGGCAATTTATTTATTACCGCTATGCATGATATTGTTGGAGACATGGAAGGCGCGCTTAGTGCAACTAGTGAAATTTTAAAAGTTAGGGGGCGCGTTATTCCTTCAAGTGTTCAACCAGTAGAACTAGTAGCAGAAATGCATGATGGTAAACGTGTAAGAGGCGAAAGTAGTATTTCGCAAGCAGCTGGGAAAATTGCACGCTTGGAAATTTTGCCGGAAACACCGCAAGCAACAAGTTCCGCTCTAAAAGCTATCGAAGAAGCAGATGTTATAATTTTAGGCCCGGGTAGCTTGTATACTAGTGTTATTTCCAACTTATTGATTCCAGAAATAAAGCAGGCGTTACTTAAATCAGCCGCTGTAAAAATATATATTTGTAATGTAATGACCCAACCAGGAGAGACGGATGGGTTTAGTGCTTTTGCACATGTTCAAAAACTTTTAGAATATATAGATGGTGTTAAATTTTTAGATTATGTTATTTTAAATAATCAATTAGATATTAATCCTGAACTTTTAGAAAAATATGCTACGCAAGGTGCTTACCCAGTTTTAAACGATAGTGATAAAATTATCGAATTGGGAATTAAGGTAGTACCTGCTAATTTAATTAGTCAAGATAATCTGATAAGGCATAATTCTAATCGGTTAGCGAGGACTCTAATTAGATTAATTTATAATTTGCATTTATCAAATTCAATTTTTAATATTTTTGAGTATTATTTTATAAAAAATATTATTAAGAATTTAGGCAGTAAAAATAAGGAGCAGACATGAGTTTTTCAGCAGAAGTAAAAGCAGAGTTAACTAGGATTGAAATAGAGAAAAACTGTTGTATGCTAGCGCAATTATCGGCAGTATTAAGAATGAATGGGGATTTAGTTATTCGACGTGGCAATTTTGGAATTAATTTTATTACTGAAAATGCAGCTTTAGCACGCCAAGTCTTAAAACTTCTGAAACAACAATTTAAAGTTAGCACAGAAGTTGTAGTTACTAGATCGCGCCGCCTAAAAAAAAATAATCGCTATCAAGTGCGGATTTTGCCTGCGGCAGAGGTCTTGCCGGTTGTTAATAGCTTAAGACTATTACCGGGCGACGATGGCCGTTTAGAAAACGACTTGCTGCTTAGCCCTTGCTGTAGACGTTGTTTTTTACGGGGTGTATTTATGGCAAGTGGTTCTGTAAATAAACCAGAAGGTGATTACCACTTAGAAATAATAACTTCGAATAAAAACTTTGCTGATACTATTTTGCGTGTTATGAAATATTTTGATTTGCCTGTGAAGCTAACAGATCGGAAAAATGAATATATAATTTATTTAAAAGGCGGGGACTATATTATTAATTTTCTTTCAGTGATAGGGGCTCATAATGCGTTGCTGAAGTTTGAAAATGTAC
Source organism: Succinispira mobilis DSM 6222 (assembly GCF_000384135.1). NCBI lineage: Bacteria > Bacillati > Bacillota > Negativicutes > Acidaminococcales > Acidaminococcaceae > Succinispira > Succinispira mobilis. The sequence goes on along the minus strand of NZ_KB913028.1, from coordinate 1,840,341 downwards.
GAGTTGTGAAACAAATGCGTAATCAAGTTAATCGATTAGTTAACTGTGAGACTGCAAATCTTGATAAAACTGTACAAGCGGCATTGCGGCAAGTAGAGAGCATTAATTTTTTGAAAAGTAAAGAACAATATTGGTGCGAACTTACAGTAGCCTTGAGAGAAGCCGCAGAATTGAGATTGGCATATCCAGATAGTACTTTAAGCGAATTGGTTGAATTAAATGATAGTAATATTTCAAAATCGGGTCTTAATCATCGTTTGAAGAAAATAGAAAGATTAGCAATTGAACTAGGAATGGAGAGAAAGTAGTGTTAGTAAAAATAAAAAAGATAGTTATATATTTAAGTGTTTTTAGCTTAGTAGCTGTAGCTGTAGCTTATTGGAGTTTTGAGGATTATAAAAAAAATAGTGTCCCAATTTTGGCATATCATAAAGTTGATAATGATCATTCGGTATATAGTGTATCGGAAAAAGTTTTTGATGAGCAACTTAAATATTTACACCAAAATGGTTACAAGGCTATTACTTTAGAAAAGATGCAAGAATTGATGGATAATAGAAAATTAGGTGAAGAAAAATATATTGTTATTACCTTTGATGATGGTTATGAAAATAATTTAACTAAAGCTTTACCTATTTTGCAAAAATATAATTATCCAGCAACTGTTTTTGTGGTTACTGGCAGTGTTGGAGCGACTAATTATTTAAGCCCTAAGCAGGTAGGAGAGTTAAGTAAGGCTGGTATTGAAATTGGTTCGCATACTGATCGACATTTACCGTTAGCAACTTTAAGCGCTGAGGAAGTGGAGAAAGAACTGGTAATTTCAAAGCAATACTTAGAATATCTTACTTTAAAAACTGTTAAATATTTGGCTTATCCAAATGGGAGTTATAATGATAAGATTGGCAAAATTCTAGAAAAAATTGGTTACACAGGTGCGGTAACTGGCTTAGATGGAGTTAATGTTTACAATTCGCCGCAATACTACTATTACCGCGTTAATATGTTTAAGTATGAAGATCCAGTGCGTGGCTTTCAAAGTAGACTGTTTCGCGCCCAGTTAAAAGGCTGGTATAGAAATTTGACACTTGCGAAAAATAGCTAAAAGGTATAAAATATTCTAGTAGTTGTAATCGTTTTAAGGAGGGGTGTATATAATGAAACACATTAAGACTGTGAACAAAGGTGAACTTAATAAGTCTACAAAAACTACAGGTTGTGGTGAATGCCCAGCATCTTGCCAATCAGCTTGTAAAACTTCTTGTACAGTAGGCAATCAAGTTTGTGAAAAGAAATAATAAAAAGATGTTGCAATTTTAGCTCCTTGTATATACGGGGAGCTAACTTTTTTGGGAGGGTTTTAGCTAATAATGCTTATACATAAATTTAAACTAGATGATAATATAATAGTTTTGGATGTTAATAGTGGGGCAGTACATTTGATTGACCAAATGATTTATGATATTTTGGATGTCTATCAAGGTGATAATCCTCATATGGTGTATGAAAAACTATCGGGACAATATCAATTGGAAGATTTACAAGAAGCTATTGGTGAATTAGAAAGTTTACAAAAAGCAGGGTTGTTGTTTTCAAAAGCTCCAGAAATACCAGAAGTTTTCAAAGAACAACCGATTGTGAAATCATTATGTCTGCATGTAGCTCATGACTGTAATTTACGCTGTGGCTATTGCTTTGCAAGTACGGGAGATTTTGGTACGAGCACGCGGAGTTTAATGAGTAAAGAAGTAGGTGAAAAGGCAATAGAGTTTGCTATTGCAGGAAGCCAAAAGCGGCATAATTTGGAAATTGATTTCTTTGGTGGCGAGCCTTTGATGAATTGGTCTGTAAATAAATATTTAATTGAATATGCTAGGCGGCGTGAACAAGAAACCGGCAAAAATATTAAATTGACCTTGACTACCAATGCAACACTTTTGACAGAAGAAATCATTGAGTTTCTCAATAAAAATCGTGTAATGTTAGTTATTAGTATTGATGGTCGCAAAGAGGTGCATGACCGCATTAGACCTTATGAAGGTGGTGTGGGAAGTTATGATAAGGCTGTCGCAGGTTTTAAGAAAGTGGTGCAGTTGCGAGGCGATAAAAATTATTATGTACGTGGTACTTATACGCGTTATAATTTAGATTTTGCGCAGGACGTACTAGATATGGCAAAATTAGGTAAAGAAATATCAGTAGAACCTGTTGTAGGCACAACGGAACCTTACGCTTTACAGAAAGAGGACTTGCCAATTTTGTATGCAGAATATGAGAAGTTAGCGAGGGCTTATTTGCAAGCAAACCTAGCAGGTGAGGGCTTTAACTTTTTTCATTTTAATGTAGCCTTAGATGGTGGACCGTGTTTAAATAAACGCTTATCAGGTTGTGGAGCAGGACATGAGTATTTTGCTGTTACTCCCGAGGGAGACTTGTACCCCTGTCATCAATTTGTAGGTCGAGAAGAATATCTTTTAGGTAATTTAGATTCTGGGGTGCAAAAACCGAAAATAGTTGAAGAATTTCGCAATGCTCATATTTTGAATAAACCAGATTGCTTAGAGTGTTGGGCAAGATATCATTGTAGTGGCGGTTGTCATGCTAATGCCCAATTAATTAATGGTGATATTTATAAACCATATGAATTGGGTTGTGATTTGCAAAGAAAACGATTAGAATGTGCAATACTATTACAGGCTGTTTTAGCTGAGGCCAAAATTGAACGTGAAAAAATAAGTAATTTTAGTTATAAATAAAAGTAATGAGCGTGTGCTTAGCACACGCTCATTACTTTTTGAATTAGTAGCATATATAGAATTGTTCCACCGGCAATACTATATAGCAAATTATGTTTATATTTGTGGATTATAACAACGAAAATAGCGGCAATTAATTCGGGGAAGAAATAAGGTTGTTTCGCAAGTTGGATGTCTTTAAAACAATAAACGATAAGCATTCCGATAATTGCGGGAGGCAAATATTGTCCTAAAAAAACAATAAAGCGTGGCGTTGTTTTATTACTTGGGAATAAAACAAAGGGTAGATAGCGAGTGAAAAAAGTAACTATGGCAAGAACTAAAATAAGCGATATAAGTTCTAAATTATTCAGCATGATCCACCTCGGAAGTACTTTCTAGTTTTTTTCTGAAAAAAATTAGAGTTAAAACCAAACAAAGCATGGAAATGATGATAAAACTTTTTGTTCCGAAGAATATTAATGATAATGCTGTTATTAATATTCCTGCCAATGCCGGAATGTGTTGTTCAGTTTTTTCCCATTGTTCAACAAAGATAACAATGAACAGCGCCGTCATACTAAAGTCTATACCTTGCGAATTAAAGGTTATTAAAGAACCAAGAATTCCACCTAATGTGCAACCAAGTATCCAATAAAAGTGGTTTAAAAAGGCGATGGAAAAATAAAAATCAGCCGGCGATATTTTTGCGGGTGGTTTTAAAGTGCAGAGTAACGAATAGGTTTCATCGGTTAAGGAAAAAATCATATAAAATTTTTTGAACCCGAAAATTTTAAATTTTTCTAAAAGTGAAAGACCGTAAAACAAATGACGGGCATTTACCGTAAAGGTTAAAATAGCAGCGCCTAATAAATTAAGGGGGGTTGTTAGTAGGCCGATTGCTATAAATTGCATTGACCCCGCATAGATTAAGATGCCCATTAGGGTTCCCCAATAAAAAGCATAACCTTTACTACTAAGCAATACTCCGAAGGCTATGCCCATGAAAATATAACCCATAAGTACCGGGAGAGTGTAAGGAAACACTATTTTTAAGGTTTGATAATTCATGTTAGCTTAAATCCTTTTATTATAATTGAAAACATATTTTTCGATAGAAACAGCTAGCCCGTCATCTTGATTACTGCTAGTTATAGCTTTAGCGATGTTTTTTACAGGTGTGGGAGCGTTACCCATTGCGATACCAAGGCCAGCAGTTTTCAACATTTCGACATCGTTAAAAGAATCGCCTACAGCCATAACTTCATCTAAATCTACGTTAAGATAATCGGCTAATTTTTTTATAGCTACACCCTTATTTACATCACGATGTACACATTCAATAAATTTGGACTTAGAACTAGTAAAACAAATTTCTTCCCCAGCAAGACTTACTAACTGAGCTTGAATAGCAGTCAGTTGTTCTGGTTCGGCGATAATTAGCATTTTATCTTGGGGCAGGGATAAATTAAAGAAATCATCGCCCAAAGTATAGAAAGGTACACCTGCTAAACTAGAATATTGACGTGCGTAAGCGCAATCATTAGCTACGTATAACTTGTCATCTATATAGCACTGTACATACCAATTATTGGTTTTACAGGTTTGTAGAATTAATCTTGCTACGGGCGGCGATATTTTTTTGGAAAAAAGTTGGGTGCCTTGTTGCGTATCTTGAATTAAAGCCCCATTGTAGGTGATAATGGGAATATTAACTTTTAATTTTTGGGCAAATGGTAAAGCTGAAGAAAACATTCGCCCAGTAGCTAGAGTAAAAAAGATATTTTGGGCTTTTAAACGTTCTACTGTGGCTTGGAGTTTGGGACTAATATTCAAATCGTCATCAATAAGCGTCCCGTCGATGTCACTAACTATTAATTTAATCAAAAAAATCACCCGCTCCTTTTGGTAAATAAACCTAAAAATACACTGGTAAAACTAAACAGAATTATAATTAATAAGCTTTTATTGCTATCTAAAATAGTATAGCCTGGCAAATTTTTTAAAGTTAGTAAAGCAGTGCCAGCCAAGGTCATAAAAGTAAGCGTGAAGCGGTAGCGTGAGATGAAACGTAAGCTGAAGAGATATTGAATTGCAGAAGAAACAAGCGCGAGAATTGTTAGTCCTAAAATTTTACCAGTGAAAGTTACTACTTCAAGCGCAGGAATGTAAGCAAATAGCAAATATAAAATTAGGATTTGAACGCTGGTTATAAAAATAAACTTAATCAAAAAAATACCCCCTAGGTAAAACTTAATATAAAAAAGACTGGCAAAAACCAGCCTTTTAAATGTTGATGCAAAATTATTGTTTTTCAAACTGGTCTTTACTTACACCGCATAAGGGACATACCCAATCTTCTGGGATATCCTCGAAAGCTGTGCCAGGAGCAATGCCGCTATCAGGATCGCCAACAGCGGGATCATAAACATAACCACAAATTGTACATACCCAAGTATTCATAAAAAATACCTCCTTAGTTCATAAAAATTACTTAATCTATGACAAGATTGTACCATTAAAAAAAGTTGCTGGCAATGCTTTTTTTGGATTAACCTGCAGGTTTAAGCTCTTTGGGTTTGCTGTTTGCAGGCGTTTCTGGAGTTGTTGCAGGATTATTAGGGGTTTGTTTGCTGTTTTCTTTTTTATCAGTTTTGGAAGAGTTATCTTTCTTGCTGTCAGTATCTGATTTTTTGGAGTCGGTTTTTTCATTTTTTTGGATTACTGGCTCGCTAGGAATAAAAACACCAGGTGGTTTAGTGAAATCATGTACTTCGATATTGCGGTGTGCTGCGCTCATGAAATTTCGCCAAATTGTAGCTGGTAAATCCGCGCCAGTCATATTCACACTCCCGCCCTCATCTTGACCAATCCAAACTGCTGCAGAAATGTCGGGGGTAAAGCCTACAAACCAAGCATCGTTATAGGTGTCGGTTGTTCCTGTCTTGCCAGCTGCTGGTCGACCGATGTTAGCACCATAGCCTGTACCCGAAGTAATTACCGATTTCATCATATCAACGAGGATATAACTGCTGTTTTCTGAAACTACTTTATGAGATGCAGGTTTATTGTTATAAATAACTTTACCAGTACGATCAACTATTTTAGTTATTGCTACGGGATGATTATAAACTCCTTGATTAGCTAGGACTGCATAAGCGTTTGCCATTTCTAAAGGTATTACGCCTTTAGTTAATCCACCTAAAGACATTGCTAAATTGTTGTCGCTCATGGCTCCAGAACTAACAAGCGTCGAGATGCCCATTTGTTGAGCATAATATAGTATTTTACTTGGCGAAACTTTATCTGCTAAAAGGACGGCGGGAATATTATAAGAATGAGTTAAGGCTGTTCTTAAACTTACCCAACCATAATTTTGTCGCGAATAGTTACTAGGTGACCAATTACCAGCGAAAGTAACTGGTTTATCCTCGATTAGTGTGGCGGCATTCATGCCACTTTCGATTGCTGCTAAATATACAAAGGGTTTAAAGGCGGAGCCTGGTTGACGAGTTGCTAATACAGCTCGATTGAATTGATCGTTACCTCTGCCCCCGACCATGGCTTTAATGTATCCTGTTTTAGGTTCGATAGCAACAATGGCAATTTGCGGTTGTTTTACGCCGTTAGCACCAGTATAGAAAGTTGGTAAATCTTTTGCGGCCGCTTCGGCAGCAACTTGCATATTAATATCTAGGGTTGTGTAGATTTTTAAGCCTTGTTTATAAAGTGCATCAGCACCAAATTTTTCGGCAACTAACTGGGAAACATAGTCAATGAAGTAGCTAGCGTCACTGGAATTTTTGCGTTCGGCACTTGTGATCACAATTTTTTCTGCTTTGGCTTTGCGCATTTCTTCTTGCGTAATAAAATGGTATTTAAACATTTGATCTAAGACTAATTCTTGGCGTTCTTTAGAAGCTTTGAAATTATTCATTGGTGAATAATAGTTAGGGCTTTTGGGAATACCAGCTAGCATTGCTGATTGTGCTAGTGTAAGGTCTTGAACGTGTTTACCAAAATACTGTAATGATGCGGCTTCAACGCCATAAGAGCCTTGACCAAAGTATATTTGGTTTAAATACATTTCTAAAATTTCTTTTTTACTATACTGTTGTTCGAGTTTAAACGCTAAAATAGCTTCTTGAACCTTACGTTTTAGATTTCGGTCCTGTGATAAAAAAGCATTTTTAGCTAATTGTTGCGTGATAGTACTGCCGCCTTCGGCGACACCTTTACTAAGAATATTACTGTAGATAGCTCTCACTATACCGCGGGGATCAATTCCCGAGTGTTCATAAAAACGAATATCTTCGGCAGCTAGAAAAGCTTGCTCAAGACTTTGAGGTATTTTATTGATTTTTACAGGAATACGATTTTCGGCTGAAACCGTAGTGGTTATTAAGTGTCCATTAACATCGAAAAATTGAGAAGAAGCATCAGGATTGATTTCTGTATTGACATTTGTAATGCTGTCAATACTAGCTGTTAAAAAACCAATACCAGCACCGATACCGACGATTATAACAATTAGTAATGTTATGATAAAAGTTCTCATATAGTCACCTTTCTTTATATATAAAATAAATATTCGAGGACAATTATATCATAGAAATGGTAAAATATCTATTTTTAAAGCTCGTAAAACTCTAAAACTGAAAAATTAGAATAATGACATATTAATGGTTGTGAAATGCAAAAAATGGGTTGAATAATCAAATGAAACTTCAAAATTTACAAAAAATATTACTCTATTTTATATTTATTTAAAAATATTTAAATTATGCACTTGACTTTTTAGGGGAAAGGCTATATAATTCAAGTTGTATGAAAGTACACAGTTCCATATCCAGAAGGGCGTATTAAGAGTTATTCCAGTACTTCTCTCCTTATATCTTGAGGAGAAGCAGGATAGCTTCTAGACCTAAGGATGGGCAGAGAAGGAGAGATTTTTATAATGAAAGAAGACAAAACACTAGCATGCCGCGAATGTGGCGCAGAATTCGTATTCTCAGCGTCAGAACAAGAGTTCTATGAGCAAAAAGGTTTTACAAATGAGCCAGGCCGTTGCCTATCTTGTCGTAAAGCTCGCAAACAACGTATGGGAGACGCTCCTGAGCGTGCACCACGTCAAATGCATGCAGCAACTTGTGCTGAATGTGGCGTAGAAACTGAAGTTCCATTCAAACCATCTGGTGATCGTCCAGTTTACTGCCACGATTGCTTCAAAAAAATGAACTAATTTTAATACGCTTTATTAACTTTAGGAAGACAGCTGTGATGATCTTAGGATTGTCACAGCTTTATTTTTTAGATAACTTGGCATTTTAGCTTAAATAAGTTAAAATATTATAATATATATTTAATTATTAAAGAAGGGTGGATTAATTGTGCAAGAGAAGATTTTATATTCAACAACGCTCTCAAGTGTTATTCATAAGGAAGAAATTTGTCAAGAATTAGTAAAATTGTCGGTAAAGGAAAATTACCCTATTCAGAAAGCTAAGTGGAATAATACTTTGGAAAAATTTGTTGGTTTTTCACGGGAATATATGATTACCGCTGCTAAGTTACCGCCAATACCTGGGGGATGGCAAGTCGAGATTAGTGGATTTACAGAAGGTTATCATGAAATGTTGGTGCCAGTTAAATCGCAACTAGACACTGCTGGGCAAGAATGTGGTGAAATTAATAAATTTGTTTTGCAAATGTTGGAAGAATTTAGAAAAGAAGGCTTGGAAATTATTGTATCAGATGAATATGAACAAGTATATGGTTCTTTAGCGAAAAAAATAAAAGCATGGGGACATCCTTTGTTACTCGATAAATTAGATGAATTTATCGAAAATATGCGTTAGGATTGAGATTTATGGATAAAGAGCAAATTAAATTAATTGTAATAGTTCAGTGCGAATTTGCTAGCAAACGTTGTAGTGGTCATGCTTGCATGCGTAGTTTTTATGAGCGCACCGGAACCTTTCAAAACTATCCAAGTACAACTATGTATCTTAGCTTAACCTGTGGTGGCTGTTGTGGTAAAGGGTTAGTAGCTAAACTGGAACATTTAACAAAAATGAATTTAAAAAAATGGCAATTGCAACGCAATCAAGTGACTATACACTTGGCATCTTGCATTTGTAAAGATAACTATCATGCTGATGTTTGCCCGCATTTAGATTATATAAAAAATATTTTGTATAAAAAAGGCTATGAAAATTTAATTGAAGGCTCTTATTTATCGGACACTGCTACTAAAAAACGCAATTTAGGTATTTATAAAAAATGAAATTTGCATAAAAATTAAAAACATCCCTGTTATTTTATAAAATAACAGGGATGTTAAATTTGTTAGTTAAATACTAGTTTTCTTTGTTGAGTTTTTCAAAAGCCTTAAATTCATTGAGAATTTCTTGGCTAGGCGAACCTTCTAGTTTACTAACGATTATAATAGCCAAGAACGAAGCAATAAAGGCTGGGACAATTTCATAAAGGGCCGGATTGCCTAAGTATTTCCAAAGCAATACTGTACTACCGCCAACAAAAATGCCAGCTAAGGCACCATTGCGTGTAGCATTTCGCCAGAACAGTGATACTAGAACTAAAGGGCCGAAGGCGGCGCCGAAACCAGCCCAAGCATAAGCGACTAAGTCTAACACTAGATTATCGGGATTAGAGGCAACTATTATTGCTAAAATTGATACCAAAATAACAGTTATTCGACTTACTAAAACTAACTCTTGTTCACTGGCATTTTTTCTAATTAAGGCTTGGTAAAAATCTTGAGCAATTGAGGAAGCAGTAACTAAAAGCTGGCTAGAAGCCGTACTCATAATAGCAGCCAGAATTGCCGAGAGAATAACTCCGGCAAAGAAAGAAACATAAAATTGTTCAGTCATCACCATAAAGACAGTTTCTATTGCACTGCCTGTTAGTTCGGGATGAATATATACACGACCTACTAGGCCAATTATTACAGCTGCACTTAGCGAAAAAACAATCCAGGTCATTGCTATTTTGGTAGCAGCGGATATTTCTTTTGCGGAGCGGATGGCCATGAATCTAACTAAAATGTGTGGTTGCCCAAAATAACCTAAGCCCCAAGCCAGCAGAGAGATAATGGAAATAAAAGTTATATTGCTGCCATCTGGATTAGTAAACATATTTAAATGCTCGGGGAAATTTGTAGTTAAAGTTTGAATAGTCAAACTCGGACCACCTATTAGATATATTCCCGTCGCGGGAACGGCAATAACTGCGATAAACATTAAAACCCCTTGGCAAAAATCGGTCCAACAAACGGCTTTAAAACCACCAAGAAAAGTATAAGATACGACAACTCCAGCACTAATAATTAAGGACCAAAGATAGGGGATTCCAAAAACGGTATTAAATAACTTACCTCCAGCAACAAAACCTGAAGAAGTATAAACTAGAAAGAAGATAAAGATAAAGATTGCGGAGATGATGCGTAAACTTTTGGATTTATCTCGGAATCTATTTTCGAAAAAATCAGGAATAGTTAAAGAATCATTGGCTAATTGGGTGTAGTTTCGAAGTCGTTTAGCAACAAATTGCCAATTTAACCATGTTCCGAGAGCTAAACCAATAGCAATCCAATAAGCACTAATTCCAGCTACATAAGCAAAACCAGGCAGGCCCATCAACATCCAACCACTCATATCGGAAGCGACTGAACTCATTGAAGTGACCCAAGGGTTTAATTGGCGACCGCCTAAAATATAATCTGACAGATCCTGCGTTTTATAATAGTGCCAAACGCCGATGGCAACCATTGCAAACAAGTACAATAAAAATGCTATTAAAATACCAATGTTAATAGACTGCATATACAAAAATCACCTCTTAAATATAATTACTGTTGATAAATAAAAAAATCAAACTTTATTATACTACCTTTCGGGGCAAATGTGCAAATTATTTACCTGTAATTATAGAGAAATAGCTGGTATAAGTAACAGTTTTTTGGAATTTCTTGGAAAATCTTAACAATAAATTGAGCTTTTTTCTTGTTAATTAACAAGCAATAAGTTATAATAATATGATAGTAATGACCTTTTAGTAATAATAGAGGTTATTTTTATTTGTTTTGATAAGTCTTTTTCTTGGGGTGAAGTGTGCGTAAAGTAGAAATTAATATAGAATCCGTGCAAAATTCTGCTGGAGAAACTTTGAAAATCGAGCAGCAAAGTCACGGATATTTAACTTTCAAGGCTTCGAGCTGGTATCTGCGTTATAAAGATCAAGAAGGCATTGAGTATACTTATAAATATAGTGCTGATCGGTTACTAGTTTTGAGGCAAGGTGCGGTCGAACATCGTCAAGAATTTATTTTAGGAAAAGAACGAATTAGTAGTTATTTCAACACAGGTATAATATTAGAAGTGAAGACGATTACAAACAAGCTTAAATTAGAGAAGTTAGATGCGGATATAAAAATATATTTAGAATATCAATTATATCTAAATGGTATTTTTCAAGGTATAAATCAAGTTTTAATTAGAACGAGGGAGTGTAGTTAGTGGATATAAAAGATATTTTACGTAAAGCCATACAGGAAGTGCTACAAAATATTTGCACCAAAGGGATTTTAAATTTGCCAGAGGGAGCTCAGCTGCCGGAAGTACAATTAGAAGTTCCACCACGCAAGGAGTTAGGTGATTTTTCTACCAATATTGCAATGCAAGCAAGTAGAGTTTTGCGTTGTAATCCTCGAATTATTGCTCAAGCACTTGTAGATAATTTAAAGTGTGAACAAGTGCAACGTTTAGAAATTGCGGGTGCTGGTTTTATTAATTTATATTTGGTAAATGATTGGCCTTATCAAATGTTGGCAAGTGTCTTAGATAAAGGTGCTGACTATGGAAATTTACCTAAAATGACTAGTCCCAGAATTCAGCTAGAATTTGTTAGTGCAAATCCTACTGGTAAACTGCATGTTGGTCATGGGCGCGGAGCGGCTTTTGGTAGTGCTTTAGCAAATTTAATGTTAGCTGCAGGTTATAATGTGCAGAAAGAATTTTATATAAATGATGCTGGTACACAGATTGAAAATTTAGCTAAGTCTGTGAATGCACGCTATTTAGAGTTGTTAGGTGAAGCTTGTGAATTTCCGGAAAATGGTTATCACGGCGAAGACATCATAAGTACGGCTAAAAACATCATAGATCAAGATGGTAGCAAGTATTTGAACGTGAGTGAGGAAGAGCGCTTAATAATTTTTAAAGAGATTGCTTTGGTGGAAAAACTAAATGGTTTGAAACAAGATTTAGCCGAATTTGGCGTTACCTTTGATAATTGGTTTAGTGAACGCAGTTTGTATCGCGAAGATAAAATTAATAAGGCGTGTACAGTTTTAACTGAAAAAGGGTATTTATACGAGCAAGATGGAGCTAAATGGTTGCGTTCTACTGATTTTGGGGATGATAAAGATCGGGTGGTTATCCGTGATAACGGAATTCCAACATATTTAGCTGCAGATATCGCCTATCATCAAAACAAGTTGGAAAGAGGTTTCGATACCTTGATTAATATTTGGGGTGCAGATCATCACGGATATATAGCGAGAGTGAAGGCAGCTATAGCTGCTTTGGGATATAAAGCAGAAGCCTTAGAAGTTTTAATTCTACAGATGGTAAGCTTATATCGTGACGGACAAATGGTAAAAATGTCTAAAAGAACAGGCCAAAGTATTACCCTTAGTGAATTGATTGAGGAAGTGGGAAAAGATGCAGCAAGATACTTTTTTGTAATGCGCTCTATTGATAGTCAATTGGACTTCGACTTGAATTTAGCCATAGAAAAAAGTTCTGATAACCCTGTTTATTATGTTCAATATGCTCATGCACGTATTTGTAGCATTTTTAAACAATTGCAGGATTTAGGTATAAACTGCAGTATAACCAAAGAAATTGATAAGTTGCAATTGCTAACTCACGAAAGCGAGTTAAATATAATAAAGAAAATAGGTAGTTATGAAGAAGAGATTGCTTATGCTGCTAAAGAGCGTATGCCTCATAAAATAGCTCATTATGTATATGAGTTGGCTAGCCTATTCCATACTTTTTATAACCAATGTAGAATAGTTGGTGTAGAAAGCGATTTGCAACAGGCAAGAATTAGTTTGATAAGTGCGACTAAAGTAACATTGATACACGCTTTAGGTATTTTAGGTGTAACTGCCCCAGAACGAATGTAGGTAAATTTTTGAGGAGGAAGAGTATGGCAAAGTATATTTTTGTAACAGGTGGGGTTGTATCTTCACTAGGTAAGGGAATCACGGCGGCTTCTTTAGGACGGTTGCTAAAAAGCAGGGGGTATAGTGTCACTATACAAAAATTTGATCCATATATAAATGTTGATCCAGGAACTATGAGTCCTTACCAACATGGCGAAGTTTTTGTTACCGATGATGGGGCCGAAACTGATTTAGATATTGGGCATTATGAAAGATTTATTGATATTAATCTCAGTAAGAGTTCTAATGTAACGGCAGGTAAAGTGTATCTTTCGGTTATTAATAAAGAGCGGCGTGGGGATTATCTTGGTAGTACAGTTCAGGTTATTCCTCATGTGACCAATGAAATTAAAGAACGGGTTTATCGTGTAGGGCGTGAGGACAATGCGGATATTGTAATTACGGAAATTGGTGGTACGGTTGGCGATATTGAAAGCTTGCCATTTTTAGAAGCTATTAGGCAAGTGAAAAAAGAAGTGGGAAAAAATGATGTTTTATATGTACATGTGACCTTGGTGCCATATATTTCTGCGGCTGGGGAGCTAAAAACTAAACCTACGCAGCATAGTGTAAAAGAGTTACGCGGAATTGGAATAACGCCAGATGTGATTGTTTGTCGCACGGAAAAAGAATTATCTTTAGAGATGCGCGAAAAATTGGCTTTGTTTTGTGATATCGATTTAGAAGCGGTTATTCAAAATCAAACAGCAGAAAGTATTTATCAAGTGCCGTTGATGTTAGAGCAACAAGGTTTTGATAGAATTGTTTTAGAAAAACTTTGTTTAGAAGATCGTCCTAAGGACATGTCTGAATGGACTAGTATGGTTGAAAAAATTGTTAAACCGCACCAAAATGAAGTTAATATTGCGATTGTTGGTAAGTATGTAGAACTGCAAGATGCTTATATCAGCGTTGTTGAATCTCTAAAACATGCGGCAATTGCTAATGATGCACAGTTAAATATTACTTGGGTTAATGCAGAAGCGATTGAAACTGCTGGTACAGATTTAAATAAAGTTTTTGCTGGAGTAGAGGGTATTTTAGTACCAGGAGGTTTTGGCGATCGCGGGGTTGAAGGTAAAATTAAAGCTATTCAATATGCGCGGGAACAGAAAGTTCCTTATTTAGGTCTGTGCTTAGGTATGCAAACAGCTGTGATTGAATTTGCACGTCATGTGTCTAACTTAACTGGGGCGTATAGTTCAGAATTCATGAGTGAATGCCCGCATCCAGTTATTGATTTAATGCTAGATCAAGTAAATGTAGAAGATAAGGGTGGCACTATGCGTTTAGGAATTTATCCTTGCAAGTTGTCAGAAGGAACTTTGAGTTACGAAGCTTATCAAGATGAGATTATATATGAACGGCATCGCCACCGCTATGAATTTAATAATGCTTACAGGAGTAAATTAACTGCTGATGGCTTAATTATTGCGGGAACTTCGCCTAATGACCGTTTAGTGGAAATTGTGGAATTACCAAAAGATGTTCATCCTTGGTTTGTAGGTGTGCAATTCCATCCAGAACTTAAATCAAGACCAACTAATCCACATCCGTTATTTAAAAACTTTGTAAAAGCGAGTATTGAAAATAAGTAATAATTAGACCTGGGGCAGATTGATGTAGTTTATGTATTAGTCTGCCTTAAGCTAAGTAAAAACAAAAAGAGAGGCGTTTTAACAATGAATCGAGAGTTAGCACTAGAGTTTGTAAGAGTAACAGAAGCTGCGGCAATTGCCTCCGCTAGATTAATGGGTAAAGGTGATAAAATTGGGGCGGATCAGGCAGCAGTAGATGCAATGCGCATGGCCTTTGATACAATTGATATTAGTGGGACAGTTGTTATTGGTGAGGGTGAAATGGATGAAGCTCCAATGTTGTATATCGGAGAAAATGTTGGTGCTGGTGGTCCAGCAGTTGATATTGCTGTAGATCCGTTAGAAGGAACAAATCTAGTAGCCAAGGGCTTAAATGGTGCAATTGCGGTAATTGCAATAGCTCCTAAAGGTTGTCTGTTACATGCTCCAGATATGTATATGGATAAAATTGCGGTAGGCCCAAGAGCGCGCGGTAAAATTGATATAACGGCGCCGGTTGCTGTGAATTTAAAAAATGTTGCGCAGGCCTTAGATAGAGAAATTTCAGATTTAACAGTAGTTATTTTAGATCGTCCTAGACATGACAAAATAATTCATGAAGTACGTCAAGCTGGAGCGAGAATAAAATTAATTCAAGACGGAGATGTTTCCCCAATTGTTAGTGCAGGTATTGAAGGCACTGGCGTGCATATGTTGATGGGAATTGGTGGTGCTCCCGAAGGTGTTATTGCGGCAGCGGCTATGAAATGTTTAGGGGGAGATATGCAGGCACGCTTGTACCCTGAAAACGAGGAAGATGTAAAACGAGCTTTGAAAATGGGTATTACTGACGTAAATAAAGTTTTGACAATTGATGATTTGGTAACTGGCGACGATGTAATGTTTGCGGCTACAGCTATTACTGAAGGCGAACTGTTGCGTGGGGTTCAGTATTTTGGCGAAGGAATAAGAACACATTCTATTTCTATGCGTTTTAAATCAGGAACTGTGCGTTTTGTTGATGCTGTTCATAGCTATGATCGCAAGCCGTTTTCGATAAAATATTAAGCTTAATGTAAATCTTGTTAACGAAAAAACTTGACAAGAAGTTTTTAAGGGTGTATATTGTTAACAAAATAAATGATTTTGATAAAAAGTTAGGAGATTAACGATGCATAATTTGGCGATATTTTCTTTTATATTTGCATACGTATATTTTAGCTGGAGTTATTATTATAGCTTTGGCTTTTTGGTGTACGCAAATATAAATAACTTTAACCAAATTAATGAGTTGCGGATTGGGTCTGAGCTCTCCTTGAGGGGTGCTCAATAGAGAAACAGTCTTTATCGATAATCTTTTAACAATAAGTTAGAGAGACTCATTAATGAGTCCTCTTTTTTTTATTGACGTTATTTAAAAAGAATTATTTAAAGCAGAGGAGTAGATACAAATGATAATTGTTATGAAACCAAATTCCCCCCTAATTGAAGTAGAGAAAAATTTAAAGCAAATAATCGCACAAGGGTACCAGAATAGTTCCATCCTGAGGCTCAATAGAGAAAAGTCTTTATCGATAATCTTTTAACAATAAGTTGGACGCTATGAGCACTCTTTATGTTAATCCTACTATTTTAAGAGAGTATAATTAAAGCTGTATAACAGCGTTATGAACGAAATGAATAAGGTGATAGAAATCAATCCCCCTAATTGAAAGAAAAAAAACCATCTCATAACAGCCAAGGTAGAAATTTTCCATTCAGGAAGAGTAGGTAATAAGTGGAGTCTGTACAAGTGTATGAAGACCATACGCCGAGAGCAAAGCACAAGTATGTCACAGCGGATAGTATGGCGTTGGACCGATTTAGAACGACATAGAGAAGCCTTCAAATCACGAGCAAAGGAAAAGAGATGATACAAGTGTAGGGATTGGCGGGAGTGGACGGGGAAAAAGCGCGCCATAATCTCCCCTAATCAAGCAACGCGAAAAGCGTACAAGCCTCGGGTGCAAATATATTAAGAGGGTGGCGCATTTAAACCTAGAACTTCTCCCTTATGCTTTTCAAGGTATGCAAGAAGAGGGCTTGGATTTATTGAAAAATAGCACGTAAGAAAAACAGGATTACCAATTGTCAGCGAAAATTATGTCGGCAGATAAAATTGAACGTTTTGTGGCGCCGATAGATATGATATATTCAAGTAGGCGCAAGAAAATATGCAAAACTTTGAGTTATTGAAAGAGTTGGGCCAAAACAGATAAACCAATTTTATTAAAAAGAGGTTTGTCGCCAACATTGAAGAATGGTTGATGTCAGCAGAATATATTATGGCTGGGGGCAATCAAAATGTAATTTTATGTGAACGAGGAATTAGAACTTTTGAAAGATACACGCGCCAATACTCTAGATTTAAGTGCAGTGCCCAGCAATTAAGAAAAACTAAGTCATTTACCGATTGTAGTTGATCCGAGTCATGCGGCAGGGATGTGGTGGATGGTTGAATCTCTATCTAAAGCAGCTGTTGCAGTAGGCGCAGATGGCTTAATGATTGAGGTTCATAATGATCCGGCAAATGCGAAATGCGATGGACAACAGTCGATAAAACCAGAGCGTTTTGATAATTTGATGCAAGATTTAAAAGCGATTGCTCAAATTGTAGGCAGAGAAATATAAAGGTAATATTAACAAAAGTACTTGACAAAGAAACGACAATGAATTAATATTGTAACAGTGATTTATAAAAAAGTTTTAAAAGAAAAAAATGTAATGTTAGGGGAAATTTTTGTGAGCAACTTGTTAAAAACATCTTCTTTATTTACAAGCTTATATTTTAGCTGGAGCTACTTTTATTTTAGCTTTAGCTACTTTGCATGCTTGAAAATAAATAAGATGGATAAATTTAATGAGTGCGCGATGACTATATAGCTGTGCAAGAACTATAGGTTATTGTAGAAAATTTTTTAGCTAACTACTAGAGAACTCTCATTAAGGGTTCTCTTTTTTTATTACTTTTTAATTATGCAAATTGATAGGAGTGACGAAAATGATAGTTGTAATGAAACCTAATGCTAATCCGCAAGAGATAGCTAAATTAAAAGGACGTTTAGAAAACAAAGGTTTTGGAATTCACCCAATTCAAGGTGTTTCATATTGTATTTTTGGAATAGTTGGGGATACTAGTAAATTAGATATTGAGTCTTTAACTATTAATGATAGTGTCGATCGAGTGATGCGAGTACAAGAACCATTTAAACAAGCCAATAGAAATTTCCATCCAGAAGATAGTATAATTGATGTACAAGGTGTAAAGATTGGCGGTAAGAAAATTGTAGTAATGGCAGGACCATGTTCCGTAGAAAGCGAAGCTCAAATTACCGCAATCGCGAAAAGCGTACAAGCCTCGGGTGCAAATATATTAAGAGGTGGCGCATTTAAACCTAGAACTTCTCCTTATGCTTTTCAAGGTATGCAAGAAGAGGGCTTGGATTTATTGAAAATAGCACGTAAGAAAACAGGATTACCAATTGTCAGCGAAATTATGTCGGCAGATAAAATTGAACGTTTTGTGGCCGATGTAGATATAATTCAAGTAGGCGCAAGAAATATGCAAAACTTTGAGTTATTGAAAGAGTTGGGCAAAACAGATAAACCAATTTTATTAAAAAGAGGTTTGTCAGCAACAATTGAAGAATGGTTGATGTCAGCAGAATATATTATGGCTGGGGGCAATCAAAATGTAATTTTATGTGAACGAGGAATTAGAACTTTTGAAAGATACACGCGCAATACTCTAGATTTAAGTGCAGTGCCAGCAATTAAGAAACTAAGTCATTTACCGATTGTAGTTGATCCGAGTCATGCGGCAGGGATGTGGTGGATGGTTTGAATCTCTATCTAAAGCAGCTGTTGCAGTAGGCGCAGATGGCTTAATGATTGAAGTTCATAATGATCCTGCAAATGCAAAATGTGACGGTCAACAGTCGATAAAACCAGAGCGTTTTGATAATTTGATGCAAGATTTAAAAGCGATTGCTCAAATTGTGGGCAGAGAAATATAGTTATATAGCAATTAAAGAAACTGTAGTAGGTTGGTAGTATGGTAGATAAATAATATTGGTATTTTTAGTAGAATAAGTAGAATAAGTAGATAAGTAGATAAGTAGATAAGTAGATAAGGACGTGGTAATATGCAAGATGGTTTTAGCAAAAACTCTAATATTCTAATTGTGGGGCTAGGTTTGATTGGGGGCTCAATAGCATTAGCCTTAAAAAAAGTAGGTTATAAGAATATTTATGCCGTGGATATCAACGAAAAAACTTTAAAATATGCTTGGCAACAGGAAATTATTCAAAAAACAACTCAAAATACGCAAGAGTTGCTTAGAAAAGCGGATTTAGTTATTTTGGCAATATATCCTTGGCATGCAAAGGAATTTTTGCAAAACAATCTAGCGGAATTTAAATCAACAGCAGTGGTTAT